>DKXQ01000187.1 GCA_002493085.1 Lachnoclostridium sp. UBA7122 | reverse complement strand
AATTTTTTTACTCGTCAAGGCTGTAAAAGCTAACTTTCTTTATTGTTACTATTATCCGCATCATCACTACTATTGGCTTTTTTCTTAAATTTTTTTAAAATTAAAATATTTTTTTTAGATTTTTTGTCATTTTTTTTCTGTTTACTATTTAATTCTTCATCAGTATATTTTATATATTCAGCATTATTTCCTGAAATTTCTATATATTTAAGGTCCATGTATTCGCTTGTGGCATCTGAAAGATTCTTACTGCGCAGTTTCATGGATATATAATCTTTGATTATACGGTAAATAACAGCAAACAGCGGACATCCTGCTAACATGCCAGCTATTCCCCAGAATCCGCCAAAAAGCAGTATGGAAAACAGCACCCAGAACGAAGAAAGCCCTGTTGATTCACCAAGTATAGCAGGTCCGATAATATTTCCATCAAGCTGCTGCAATATTATTATCAGTATCAGGAAGTACAGTGCCTGCTGTGGATTGACAAGAAGTATGAATAGTGTACTTGGTATAGCGCCTATATATGGACCAAACACAGGTATAATATTTGTTACTCCTACAATAACACTGACAAGCATCGTATATGGAAGGCCAAGTATGCTCATGGCAACAAAACATATAACACCTACTATAGCCGAATCAACAATTTTTCCTGATATAAAACAGCTGAACATATCGTTGGAAATTCTTAAATAATAAATAACCAGGTCAGCGTGGCGCTTCTTTAATATGCCATAGACAAGTTTTTTAGACTGTGCCGCAAACACCCTCTTACTATTTAACAGGTAAATTGCAACTATAAGCCCTATAAAAAGGTTATAAAGCACATTGAAAAATACAACTATCCCGCTTGCGAACTGTTTAGCATATGTATTTAAATTAGGCAAAAGTTCTGTCCGGAGCCATGGTATCAGTTCGGAGTTCATCTTTTCATCAAAAAATTTTGTTACCTGCAGAACGGTCTCCTGTATTTTATCAGCAAGAAACGGTGTATTTTCAATTTTTTCCACAATATATTTATAATATGCATCAACCTGCCCTGGCAGATTATCTACAAGTATAAGCATGCTTGATATAATCTGTGGGATAACCATAATAAATAATATTACAATTATAAGAAGCCCTGTAATAAGTGCAAGTACAATTGTAATTCCATTAATAAGCCCTTTTTTACTTTCAGGAACCTGGTTTCCTTTTTTAATATATGCTGCTGTAATCCATCTCTGGTACATCTTCATAAGCGGGTTAAGAATATACGCTATTACACATCCATATATAACTGGCTTGATAATTCCAGCTATATAATATGTACTTTCCAGCACCATATCTAAATTGTTTATTACCAGATAAAACACAAGGGCAGCAGCAATTACAAGAAAAAGCCCAAGCCATCTTCCAAATACCTTTTTTAACAGGCCTGTTTCCTGTACTTTATCTTCATTTATGCCAGACATATATAATACCTCTCTCTTCTGCATGCCATGATGGCTGCATTTACTAACGCAATACTTCTTTTAAAAGTATACGTTCTTTTTAAAAATTTTGCAAGCCGGATTCTGGTCTTTTTGGTAAAATTAAAAGACCACTTGCTGCGAAGTGGCCATATTATGGAAAACACTATTTGATTAATATTTGCGCTTACGAGCTGCTTCTGATTTCTTCTTACGACGAACGCTTGGCTTCTCATAATGCTCTCTTTTACGGATTTCCTGCTGGATACCTGCTTTAGCACAATTTCTTTTAAAACGACGCAAAGCGTTATCCAATGTCTCATTCTCTTTAACGATTACGTTTGACATAGTCTCACACCTAACCTCCCTCCAGTTGTAGATTATGCTTCAATACACAACTGTACAGGGTAATATTTTACACAGAACTTAATAGCTTATAAAACAACCCCGTCCTGCTTGCACAAAAACTATTATATCATATTTCATATATTAGTCAACTATTTTTTTACTTTTTATACCAGTTAATCCGTCTGTTTTTGTACAGCTCTGGCTACATGTGCTATTGCATCAGATATTCCCTCCGGGTTTTTGCCTCCGGCCTGTGCCATGTTCGGGCGTCCACCACCACCGCCACCTACAAATGGTGCAATTTCTTTTATAAGATTTCCTGCATGGACACCCTTTTTTACTGCTTCAGATGTTGCCATTGCAAGAAGTGATACTTTATTTCCTGTATGTGAAGCGAGGACTACTACACCTTCACCAAGCTTTGCTTTCATCTGGTCTCCAAGATTCCTAAGCCCGTTCATATCAACATCGGGTACACCTAATGCAAGAAGCTTTATGCCATTTATCTCCTGTATCTGGCTGTCTGCATCACCTGCTACACTCTTAGCAAGCTTAGTTTTAAGCTTTTCATTTTCAGAGTGCAGGGCTTTCAGTTCTTCCTGCATGGACTTTATTTTTTTGAGAAGCTGCGCTGGTTCTGCTTTCGCTGCTTTCGCTGCCTCATGAAGTTCTTTTTCAACATTGTTATAGTATTTTACAAGGCCTGCACCTGTAAGTGCCTCAATACGCCTTACACCAGCGGCAATCCCGCTTTCTGATACTATTTTCATATAAGAAATAATATTTGTATTTGGCACATGGGTGCCTCCACAGAGTTCTGTACTAAAATCCCCCATGCGCACAACCCGTACACTGTCACCATACTTTTCACCAAACAGAGCCATTGCACCTGTCTTTTTAGCCTCTTCAAGGCTCATCACATCTGTACGCACTTCAAGTCCAGCCTCAATTTCTTTATTAACTATATCTTCTACTTTTTTAATCTCATCAGGTGTCATTGCTGAAAAATGCGAAAAGTCAAAACGCAGCCTGTCTGCATCAACATATGAACCTGCCTGTTCAACATGTGTTCCAAGCACAAGACGCAGAGCTTTCTGGAGCAGGTGGGTAGCACTGTGGTTTTTCGCAGTTGACTTGCGGTTGTCTTCACATACTTTAAGTGTTACAGAATCCCCAAGTTTAAACATGCCTTTTATAACCTTGCCAACATGACCAGTTTTTCCCCCTTGCAGATTTATTGTATCTGTAACCTGGAACTCACTCTCATCCGCTGTAATAATGCCTATATCTGCCTGCTGCCCGCCCATTGTTGCATAAAAAGGTGTCTGGCCTGTGATTATTGTGCCAGTTTCACCATCTGTCAGGGCCTGCACAACTTCTGTTTCAGTTGTAAGCGCTGTAATTACAGAATTATCTGTAAGTTTGTCATACCCTGTAAATTCTGTTACCAGGGAAGTGTCAAGCTGCTGGTACACAGTTTCTTCTGCACCCATATAATTAGTTGTCTTATGTGCATTGTGCGCTTTTTCTTTCTGCTCTTTCATAAATTCCATGAATCCATTTTCATCTACTGTATAACCTCTTTCGCCAAGGATTTCTATTGTAAGGTCAAGCGGGAATCCATATGTGTCATAAAGTATAAATGCATCCTGTCCATTAAGTTCTTTTGCATTTGCTGCGTCTAAGCTTTTCTGCATGCCATTAAGTATCTCAAGCCCCTGGTCTAATGTTTTATCAAATTTGTCTTCTTCCTGTGACAGTACATTTAAAATAAATTCTTTCTTTTCCTCAAGCTCAGGATAGCCATCTTTAGATTCATTAATAACTGTCTGCGCAAGTTCTGGCATAAACTTTTGGTTTATGCCAAGTTTACGCCCATGGCGCACTGCACGGCGTATAAGACGGCGGAGTACATATCCACGCCCCATATTAGATGGCATAATGCCATCTGAAACCATAAATGTTGAAGACCTGATATGGTCTGTTATAAGACGTATTGATATATCTTTTGCCTCATCTGACTTATAAGCCACACCGGCAAGTCCGCAAATCTTATCACGTATAGCCTTCATAGTATCTATATCAAATACAGAATCCACTTCCTGTACTATAACTGCAAGGCGTTCAAGCCCCATTCCTGTATCTATATTTTTATTGGCAAGTTCTTCATAATGTCCATGTCCATCACCATCAAACTGCGTAAATACATTATTCCAGACCTCCATAAACCTGTCACAGTCACAGCCTGGTTTACAATCTGGCCTGCCACATCCGTACTCTTCACCTCTGTCATAATAAATCTCTGAACATGGGCCACAAGGACCTGCACCATGCTCCCAGAAGTTGTCACATTCACCGTTTTCATCACGGTAAAAACGTGTAATTTTCTCTGCTGGCACGCCTATTTCCTTTGACCATATATCAAATGCCTCATCATCTTCGCCATAAACTGACGGATAGAGACGTTCTGGCTCCATTCCAATTACTTCTGTCAGAAATTCCCATGACCATGCAATTGCTTCATGTTTAAAATAATCCCCAAATGAAAAATTGCCAAGCATTTCAAAAAAAGTAAGATGGCGCGCTGTCTTGCCCACATTTTCAATATCTCCTGTGCGGACACACTTCTGGCATGTAGCCACACGTCTTTTTGGAGGAATCTCCTGCCCTGTAAAATATGGCTTAAGCGGTGCCATACCCGCATTTATAAGTAATAAACTGTTATCATTATGTGGAACAAGTGAAAAACTTTTCATTACAAGATGTTCCTTGCTCCCGAAAAAATTAAGATACATTTTACGAAGTTCATTTACACCGTACTTCTTCATAATAAACTAACCCGCCTCTTTCCTAATATCGTACTTATTATAATAAAGCCAAGTGGATATCCTCAATCCGCTTCGCTACTTGTTCATAACCTCATAGAGGTTAATTAACATTATAGGTTAATAGATAACTTATGTCAATATATATATCTTTGTAGATAGTGTAACTTTACCTGGGTATACGAAAGTTTAGGTATATTGTGTAATT
>DKXQ01000063.1 GCA_002493085.1 Lachnoclostridium sp. UBA7122 | reverse complement strand
ATAGATGATACTGCTGGTCATACTTTAGTTTCCGCTTCAACTCTCCAGAAAGAAGTTAAAACGGAATTAGAGAAGACAAATAATGTTGAAGCAGCTGCAAAACTTGGTGAAGTAATTGCTAAAAGAGCACTGGATAAAGGCATTAAAACTGTTGTCTATGACAGAGGCGGATTTATATACCAAGGCAAAGTTAAAGCTCTGGCTGATGCAGCAAGAGAAGCAGGCTTAGAATTCTAATAGCAGATTTAGGAGGAGAACTCATGAAACGTACAATTATTGACGCCAGCCAGTTAGAGCTGGAAGATAATGTAGTAACGATTAAGCGTGTAACCAAAGTAGTTAAGGGCGGCCGCAATATGAGATTTACTGCATTAGTAGTAGTTGGCGATAAGAACGGACATGTTGGCGTTGGTCTTGGTAAAGCTACTGAGATACCGGAAGCAATCCGCAAAGGCAAAGAAGACGCAACAAAGAAATTAATAGAAGTTCCTATCGACAAAAACGGCAGTGTACCACATGACTTTATCGGTAAATTTGGCAGCGCTTCCGTACTGATTAAAAAGGCTCCAGAAGGTACAGGTATAATTGCAGGTGGTCCGGCACGTGCTGTACTTGAGCTTGCAGGTTATAAGAACATCCGTACAAAGTCTCTTGGATCTAATAACAAGCAGAATGTTGTACTTGCTGCAGTTAATGGCCTTAATAATTTAAAGAAGCCAGAGGATGTAGCCAGGGCACGTGGAATATCTCTTGAAGAGCTTTTAGGATAATTAGAAGTAAAAGTGAAAAACAGATTTTTCACTATGGAGGTTAATTATGGCAGAAAAATTAAAGGTTACATTAGTAAAATCTACAATCGGTGCCATTCCAAAACAGCGTGCAACTGTTGAAGCTTTAGGTTTAAAAAAGCTTCATAAAACAGTTGAACTGCCTGATAATAATGCTGTCAGAGGCATGATATGGCATGTGAGACATCTTGTAAAGGTTGAAGAAATATAATAATTCTGGCAGGCAGGCTATGCTTGCCATTAGTATTATTGCTACTATTTAAGCGAGGGCATAAACCTGTGCCCGTATAGTGACTGGCGGCTGGAAGAGCCAGCCGTACAAATGGAGGTAAAATAATGAATTTATCAACTTTAAAGCCAGCAGAAGGTTCTAAGCAGAGCAATAATTTCAGAAGAGGCCGTGGACATGGTTCAGGCAATGGAAAAACAGCAGGCAAGGGACACAAAGGCCAGAAAGCACGTTCAGGTGCTCCGCGTCCTGGTTTTGAAGGTGGCCAGATGCCACTTTACAGGCGTATTCCTAAGAGAGGTTTTACAAACCGCAATTCTAAGGAAATTGTTGCAATAAATGTTGACCAATTAGAAAAATTTAATGATGGAGAGTTAGTTACTGTAAGAGCATTACTCGCAAAAGGCATAATTAGTAATCCAAAAGATGGAGTTAAGGTACTCGGAAATGGGGAATTAACTAAGAAGCTGACAGTTCAGGTAAATGCATTCAGTAAGAGTGCTGTCCAGAAAATAGAGGCTCTTGGTGGAAAAGCTGAGGTGATTTGAGGATGTTCCAGACAGTCCAGAACGCGTTTAAAATCAAAGAACTGAGGAATAAGATTTTATATACCTTAATAGCTTTGGTTATTGTACGTATAGGATGCCAGCTGCCAGTACCAGGGGTTGACGCATCATATATTTCGGAGTGGTTTAACAGCCAGAATTCACTTGATTTTTTCAACCAGCTTACAGGTGGCTCTTTTTCATCAATGTCTATCTTTGCATTGAATATTACACCTTATATTACAGCATCCATTATTATACAGTTGCTTACAATTGCAATTCCAAGACTTGAAGAGCTCCATAAAGATGGTGAAGAAGGAAGGAAGAAGCTTGCAGAATATACAAGATATCTTACTATTGCACTTTCAGTAATGGAAAGCGCTGCAATGGCAGTAGGATTTGGCAGAAGCGGTTATCTGACAGAAGGCGTATCATTTACATCTGTATCAGTTATAGTTGTATCATTAACAGCCGGCTCAGCATATCTTATGTGGTTAGGCGAGCAGATTACAGAAAGGGGAGTAGGAAATGGCATTTCCATAATACTTCTCTATAATATCGTATCAAGAGTTCCAGAAGACATGGCTAACCTCTACGAAAAATTCGTGTCAGGTGCTAATACTGTGACAAACGGGCTTATTGGTGCAGTAGTTATAGTTGTTGTTTTAGTTGGAATGGTTGTATTTATTGTAATTCTTTCTGACGGTGAAAGAAGAATAAGTGTACAGTATTCTAAAAAGACGCAAGGCAGAAAACTTGTCGGTGGACAGTCTTCACACATTCCGCTTAAAGTAAATACAGCAGGTGTTATACCTGTAATCTTTGCAGGTTCACTCTTTTCAATGCCAATCGTTATTGCAAACTTTGCAGGCATACAGCCAGCATCAGGTGATGGGGCTTCACTGGGGCAGAAAATATTAAAAATTCTTAACCAAAATGCATGGTGCAACTTTGAAAGCTTTGGTGAGTTCAAGTATACATTAGGGCTTGTTATATATATTGCATTGTTAATTTTCTTTGCTTACTTCTATACATCAATAACATTCAACCCACAGGAGATTGCTATTAATATGAAGAAGCAGGGTGGGTTTATACCAGGCATCAGGCCGGGAAAACCAACAACAGATTATCTTACAAAGGTATTAAATAATATTATTCTTATAGGCGCACTTGGTTTATCATTTGTAGCAGTTGTACCTATATTCTTCTCAGGTGCATTTGGTGCAGATGTGTCATTTGGTGGTACATCACTTATTATTATAGTTGGTGTTGTACTTGAAACATTAAAACAGATTGAATCACAGATGCTTGTACGCCACTACAGAGGTTTTATAAGTGAATAACTACGAATAATTTTAACCTCACCTGGAAGTCTCCTCCGCTATTATGCCACAAGACATAAGCAGCAGGCAGGGGGCTTTTTTTTTAAGAAAACCTTAAATATGCCTGTTCCAGCTTGAAAAAATGCACTTGATATGTAATATTATAAAAGGAAATTTTAATGTATAATGAAAGGATGGGTTCTAATGGCTGTTATAACATTTAAAAGGGTTGAAAAAAAATATATGATGGTGCGCAGCCAGTATGATAAGTTCAGGAAGCTTATAGAAGACTATATGCAGGCTGATGAGTATGGTCTGGGAACTATCTGTAATTTATATTATGATACAGATACTTATGAACTGGCAAGACGTTCAATAGAAAAGCCTGTGTATAAAGAAAAGTTACGTTTACGCAGTTATGGTGTGCCAAAGATAACAGATACAGTATTTCTTGAACTTAAAAAGAAATACAAAGGTGTTGTCTATAAAAGGCGTGTAGAGCTTCCGCTTCAGGAAGCATATAAGAGCCTACAGTATAAAAGATTTAATACTGATGGACTGGATGGCCAGGCTGGACAGATAGAATCAGAAATTACATATTTTTTAAACCAGTATGACTTATATGCATGCGTATTTCTGGCATATGACAGGATTGCAATGTTTGGAAAAGAAGACCCAGGGCTGCGTATGACATTTGATTTTAATATACGCAGCAGGACATATGACATCGACTTATTAAAGGGAGATGAAGGGGAGCTGCTGTTTGACGATGGCAGAGTACTGCTGGAGATAAAAGTATCTGCTGCATATCCATTCTGGCTGGTATACGCTTTAGAAGAATGTGGTGTATATCCAGTTTCATTCTCAAAGTATGGCACAATTTATAAAAAATTTCTCTTTCCAGGTTATAGCGGATGGGATGAAAACAAAAATAAAAGGAGATTCATTGTTATATGACATTTGAAAATATATTAAATTTTTCCACAGACATGCTTACAATTAAAAATGCATTTATATGCACTGCAGCATCTTTAATATTAGGAACGGTTAATGCATTATGTTATTATAAAACAGGCAGAAGCAATAAAAATTTTCTGGTATCACTCGCTGTAATGCCAGCACTTGTACAGACAATAGTAATGCTAGTTAATGGAAATCTTGGAACAAGTGTTGCTATTGTAGGTGCATTCAGCCTGATACGCTTCCGTTCAGTGCCAGAGAGCAGCAGGGATATATGCAGCATCTTTTTTGCAATGGTTATAGGAGTTGCAACAGGGTCAGGCAGCGTGGGTTATGCTGCGTTTATAACAGTATTTTTATGTGCCGTTATTTTCGCAGCATATAATCTTCCTGTATGCACTGCGCATGACAGATGCAAAATACTGAAAGTCACAATTTATGAAAATCTGGATTATAACTCAGTATTTGATGATTTATTTGAAAATTATCTGGTCCAGCATGAACTTATGAATGTGAGAACAACCAATATGGGCAGTATGTACCAGTTACAGTACAATATAGAGCTTAAAAACAGTTTACAGGAAAAAGAATTTATTGATGCACTGCGGTGCCGCAACGGCAACCTGACAATTATATGTGGACGGGCTGAAACTATGGAAGAAGGGCTGTAGATAGTCATTGCATTTTATTGCCAGATATGATAAAATCCAAGATATGTAACTAAATGATAAAGGGAAGTACGGATGAAAAGGAATTTAAGCATATGGAAGGTTTTACACTGGTATTGTCTTTATTGAGCGGGGTGGCTTTATTTTTATTTGGCATGTCGCTTATGGGTGATGGTTTAAAGAAAACTGCAGGGGAAAAGCTTGAGCATATTTTATACAAGCTTACAAGTACTCCGCTTAAAGGAATACTGCTTGGCACTGCTGTTACAGCTGTTATACAGTCATCGTCTGCAACTACAGTTATGGTAGTCGGATTTGTAAATGCAGGGCTTATGAAGGTTGCACAGGCAATCGGAATTATTATGGGGGCTAATATTGGTACAAGTATTACAGGATGGGTTATCTGCCTGTCATATATTGACGGTACAGATGGAATTGCACAGCTCCTGTCAACAGCGACAATATCGGCTTTTGTTGCTGTGCTTGGCATAGTCTTTAAAATGTTTGTCAAGAGAGAGGTTTTCCGCAATGTGGGTGATATTATGCTTGGCTTTGCCATACTGATGACAGGCATGCAGACTATGAGCAATGCGGTAGCACCATTAAAGAGCAATGAAAGCTTTGTAAATGCACTTACAATGTTTTCAAATCCATTTATGGGGATTGTGGCTGGTATTTTGTTTACTGCTGTCTTACAGAGTGCCTCTGCCTCAGTGGGTATTATGCAGGCACTGTCAGTAACAGGAGGAGTTACATTTGCAACGGCATTTCCTATTACTATGGGTATTGGTGTCGGAGCGGCATGCCCGGTACTTCTTTCTTCTATCGGCACCAGCAAAAACGCTAAAAGGACTGCTCTTATTTACCTGCTAAATGATTTATTTGGCATGGTGTTCTGGTCGGTTAGTTTTTATGCAGTTAATGCATTTGTCCAATTTGGGTTTATGGATATGGTTATGAACCCTGTAAGGATTGCGCTTCTTAACACTGTGTTCCGTGTAGCAACAATACTAGTGCTCAGTCCATTTGTCAAGGGAATTGAAAAGCTTGTATTTATATTAATTAAAGACAGTCCTGAAGACAGAAAAGACCAGAAAGATTTTGACCTGCTGGTAGAACGTTTCCTTGTAAGCCCGTCAGTAGCGATTACACAGAGTTACCAGGCAATGAATGGCATGATAGCTAAGGTCAGGAACAATATAGTAAATGCCCTTGGGCTTTTAAAGGAATATTCAGAGGACACATTTAATGAGATACAGGAAAAGGAAAATCTTATAGATAAATATGAGGATAAACTTGGAAATTATTTAATGCAGCTGACTGGCCGTGAAATGACTGCTGTACAGAACACAGAAGTGTCAAGGCTGTTGTATACCATCAGTGATTTTGAAAGAATGGGTGACCATGCAAGCAATATTTCTAAGGTAGCTAAAGAACTGGACCAGAAGCAGTTTATATTTACTAAAGAAGGCAGTTATGAGTTTGGCATACTACAAGACGCAGTTTTGGAAATCATGGATTTATCTATGAATTCATTTATAGATAATGACAGGAATATGGCATTCCGTGTAGAACCACTGCGTGAGATTATCGGCATGTTGTGCGATGAGATGAAGATGAACTATGTTAAGCGCATGCAGCAGGGAAAGTGCAAACTAAAGCAGGGAGTGGCATTTAATGACCTGATAACAGACCTTGAACGTATAAGTGCGCACTGTTCAAATGTAGCCCTGGTACTTATCGAAATGAGCCATTCAGAGTTTGATGCCCATGGATATGTTAAAAGCATAAGAGAACGGAATGATTCAGAATATGCGGCATGCTTTGAACAGTATGAGGAAAAGTACAATATTAATGGACATAAGAGAATTAAAAAGGTAAAGAAGGAGGATACATATAAAAGAAAGAAAAATAAGCCTGATTCAAAAAAGAAGAAATAGAACAACACAAGGCAAAGTTTTTAAAAGGTGGCGATATGAAGATATTAGTGATAGATGCGCAGGGTGGAGGAGTAGGAAGGCAGCTTGTTATTTCAATAAAGCAAAACCTGCCAGCAGCAGAAGTTATAGCAGTAGGAACAAACAGTATTGCCACTTCTGCAATGCTTAAAGCTGGTGCGGATGGTGCAGCAACAGGTGAAAATGCTGTAGTTGCCGGATGCCGTACTGCGGATATTATTGTAGGTCCTGTTGGCATAGTAATAGCAGATTCCATGCTTGGGGAAATCACCTCTAAGATGGCACTGGCTATCGCCAGGAGCAATGCAGCAAGGATATTAATTCCGTTTAGCCATTGCGGAAGTATTATTGTTGGTGTACAGAATTTAAATACAGGGCAGTTTATACAAGAAGCTGTCAATAATATTAAAAAAATTGCCAGTAGATAGTGTAACTTTACCTGGGTATACGAAAGTTTAGATTATTGTACAACTTTTTAAATATGATGT
>DKXQ01000097.1 GCA_002493085.1 Lachnoclostridium sp. UBA7122 | reverse complement strand
TTAATTTTATGAGGTTATCCTGTATTAATTATAAATTTTATGTCAAAAGTGGCAGGAGTGTGCTATAATGAAAAACTGGCAGATGGAATTATAATTGTTTTGCATTGGAGGAGATTATATGTACCGTTTAATTTCAAAACTTGTGATTTACAGAAATGCAGGAGAGGACAGCATTTTGTTCAGGCTTGCGGATATATGCCAGAAATTTGTATCTGGTGAATATATTAAAGAGAATATTATAACTGATATTTATGTTGAGATAAACAGGTTATTAGATGTTGCGACAAGCTATGGTTTTGATAAGAATTTATGGCATAATTATCTTGCATTTATACTGGCTATGAGTGAAAACCCGTTTACGCTTGTTTCTGAAAAAGTTGGAGCTAATGAAGGTACTGTCAATGAATTTGCAAGAGGGGATTTTCTCATATTTAAGAAGCTTTTTGATTATGATTTTTCTAAGATGGAAAGTGTGCTTGGAATAAACTGTTTTAGTATCATTCTGGATTATAAGGCAGTTGTTAAAAGCGGGCAGATTTCTAATAAAAGTGTAGGTGAGAAAGTACAGGAACTTAGCGCAGATATAGAAAGTGCCACTGATGAAAGGCAGATGTATAACATTGTCACGGGATTTTATAAAAAGTATGGTGTTGGCAAGTTCGGGCTTAATAAGGCTTTCAGGGTATCACATGATAAAAGTGCAGATAAAATTTTAATTCCTATAACGTCTACAGGTAATATGACACTGGATGATATTATAGGGTATGAGGCACAGAAACAGAAGCTTGTTGAAAATACAGAGGCATTTTTAAATGGAAGATGTGCCAATAATGTACTTCTTTTTGGCGATGCGGGTACAGGAAAGTCCACTAGCATTAAGGCTGTATTAAATATGTATTATAGCAGAGGGCTTAGGATGATAGAGGTTTATAAACATGAATTTAAGGATTTGTCACGCATAATTTCAGAAATTAAAAACAGAAACTACTGTTTTATAATTTATATGGATGATTTGTCATTTGAAGAGTTTGAAATAGAGTATAAGTATCTTAAGGCTGTTATAGAAGGCGGACTTGAAACCAAGCCTGAAAATGTGCTTATATATGCTACCTCGAACAGAAGGCATCTTATACGTGAAACTTGGAGTGACCGTTCTGATATGTCAAAGGATGAACTGCACCGCTCTGATACTATGCAGGAGAAGCTTTCACTTGCTGCACGTTTTGGGGTGTCTATAGGATTCTATAAGCCTTCACAGCAGGAGTATTTTGATATTGTAAAGGGACTTGCGGCAAAGCATCCTGGGATTAAGCTGTCAGATGAGGAGCTTTGTATGGAAGCAAACAGATGGGAATTAAGCCATGGCGGAATATCAGGCAGGACTGCACAGCAGTTTATCAACCACCTTGCAGGCAGTTATTGCCAGCTTTGTAACCAGTAATCATAGTGTTCGTAGTGATAGATGTACACTTTTTGTAAAATTCTTGACAAAAGGGCAGCATATTGCTAAAATCTAACATAGTGCAGAATATAGTTGCAGATAAGGAAGAGCATGGAGGCAGGACATGAGAAAAAAGGTTTTATCAATTCTTGTAGATAATACATCAGGAGTTCTTAGCCGCGTTGCCGGGCTTTTCAGCAGACGTGGATATAACATAGATAGTCTTACAGTCGGAGAGACAGAAAATCCTGCATTTTCACGTATGACGGTTGTGGTCAGGGGTGATGACCGTATACTCGACCAGATAGAAAAGCAGGTTGCAAAGCTTGAAGATGTAAGATGTGTAAAGGAACTTAAAAGCGGTCATGCAGTATGCCGTGAACTGGTTCTTGTTACGGTAGGTGTAAGTGCGGAAGAAAGACCAGCTGTTGTTGCAGTTGCTGATATATTCCGGGCGAAAATCGTTGATGTCTGTATAGACAGCATGATGATTGAACTTACAGGCAACCAGGCAAAATTAAATGCTTTTATTAAGCTTCTTGACGGCTATGAGATTAAGGAGCTTGTACGTACAGGGATTGCAGGCCTGGGCCGGGGTGCGGAAACTCTTTTAGAAGAATAGGTTTTTTGCGGGCTTAGTGGTTTGTATATATAAATTTGGTTTTTTTCACAGGAGGGAAAAGAAATGTCAGAAGCAAGGATTTTTTATCAGGAGGATTGCAATTTATCCTTATTAGAAGGCAAGACTATTGCTATAATTGGCTATGGCAGCCAGGGACATGCACATGCTTTGAATTTAAAGGATTCAGGCTGCCATGTAATAATTGGTCTTTATGAGGGCTCAAAGTCATGGGATAAAGCTGTAAAACAAGGTTTTGAGGTATTTACTGCAGCAGAAGCTGCAAAGCAGGCAGATATTATTATGATTCTTATTAATGATGAAAAACAGGCTGCTATGTATAATAAAGATATTGCGCCAAACCTTGAAGCAGGCAATATGTTAATGTTCGCACACGGTTTTGCAATTCATTTTAACCAGATTATTCCTCCAAAGGATGTTGATGTTACAATGATTGCTCCAAAAGGACCAGGACATACAGTACGTTCAGAATACCAGGAGGGCAAAGGTGTTCCATGTCTTGTTGCTGTACATCAGGATGCTACAGGCAAGGCACAGGAAATGGCACTTGCATATGCTTTAGGTATTGGTGGTGCAAGGGCTGGTGTCCTTGAGACAACATTCCGTACAGAGACAGAGACAGACCTTTTTGGTGAACAGGCAGTACTTTGTGGTGGTGTATGTGCACTTATGCAGGCTGGTTTTGAAACTCTCTGCGAAGCTGGATATGACCCAAGAAATGCTTATTTTGAATGTATACATGAGATGAAGCTTATCGTTGACCTTATTTACCAGTCAGGTTTTGCCGGCATGAGATATTCTATTTCAAATACAGCAGAATATGGCGATTATGTAACAGGACCAAAGATTATTACAGAAGAAACCAAGAAGACTATGAAGAAGATTCTTTCTGATATACAGGATGGAACATTTGCAAAGGACTTCCTTTTAGATATGTCGCCAGCAGGTGGCCAGGCACACTTTAAAGCATTAAGAAAAGTTGCTTCTGAACATCCAGCTGAGAAAATTGGTGAGGAAGTACGTAAGCTTTATAGCTGGAACAATGAGGATGATAAGCTTATCAATAACTAATTATATTGATTATATGTATAGCAACGAATAATAATAGCAAAGACGGGCATACCAAATATGTCCGTTTTTTGCATTAAATGCTTGTTTTATTGTATATCTTGAAGTATAATTAAAGAAAAAGTAATAAAATCTTAATATTTGGAGGTGTTTATAATGGTTTTATTAGCAGGAGTAATAGCAGGAGTAGTTATTGTGGCGGTTGTGGTAGCTGGCATAGTAACAGCAATAACGGCAGCAGCAAAGGATTGTTTAAATGATGAATAATGTAGTAAAAGCTGGCAGTCTGCTTCTTGGGGACGGAATACCTAAAATATGTGTTCCAATTATTGAGAGCAATCATGAAGATATACTTAAGATGGCAAAGATTATATATAAAAGTGATGCAGATATGGTGGAATGGCGTGTTGATTTCTACAAGGATTTCCACAATATAGATATTGTAAACAAAACACTTATGTGTATTAAGGAAATTCTTAAAGAAAAGCCTTTGCTTTTTACATTCAGGACGGCACATGAAGGCGGCCAGGAAGACATAAGTTATGAGGAGTATTCTGTCCTGTTAAAAGAGGCAGCAGTAAATGCAGATATAGCAGATATTGAAGTTTACCGTTCAAAAAATACCAGCAAACTTATAAGTTATGTTAAGAAGTCAGCCGTAGTAATAGGTTCTTACCACGATTTTAACCAAACACCTGGAACGGATGAAATTATAGACAGGCTTAAGTATATGGTTAGTGCTGGGGCGGATATTCCTAAGATTGCAGTTATGCCTGGATGCAGGATGGATGTTATCAGGCTTATGGAGGCATCTTTAAAAGCAAGGCAGATACTTGGCAAACCTGTAATTACTATGTCAATGGCAGACACAGGGCTTATAAGCAGGGCAGCAGCAGAATTTACATGTTCTGCAGTAACATTTGGCTGTATAGGCAGGCCAAGTGCACCAGGACAGATAGAAGCAGGTACGCTTAGAAAAATCATGAACATACTGCATAGTAACCAGGAAAGGAAATAAAACATGGCTAATCTTAAAGGGCATATTTTTTTAACAGGGTTTATGGGAGTTGGAAAGACCAGCACTTCAAAAGCTTTGGGGCGGATTCTCAGTGTAAATGAAAAAGACACTGATATTATGGTTGTTGAAAAAGAGGGTTGTGCCATTGCTGAAATATTTAAAAAAAAGGGTGAGGAATATTTCCGCAGTTTAGAGACTGGGATACTTGATGATATTAAAAAACTTAAACCATCTGTGATATCATGTGGGGGAGGGCTTGTCCTGCGTAAGGAAAATGTCAGGAAGATGAAAGAATCAGGCAGGATTGTGCTTTTATCTGCTACACCTGAGACAATATATTCACATGTAAAAGGAAGCACAAGCAGACCTCTTCTGAATGGAAATATGAATATTCCATATATTAAAAAGCTTATGGAGGAGAGGATGCCTAAATATATTGCTGCTGCAGACTTTATAATTGAAACAGATGGATTTAATCCAAAAGAAGTAGCTGATAAAATAGTGGATACATACTTGAAATATATTCCAAAATAAGATACACTATATAGAGGTTAACCACCATTATATTAAGGACTTTTTGTTAAACAACCAGTTTTATATAAATTAGTATATTTAAACATATTTTTATGAGGAGGATTATATGGTTTCAGCAGGTGATTTTAGAAATGGTTTAACTATCGAATTTGAGGGAAATGTGTACCAGGTAATTGAGTTCCAGCATGTAAAGCCTGGTAAGGGAGCAGCGTTTGTCAGGACTAAGCTTAAAAATATTAAAAGCGGGGGCATAGTTGAAAAAACTTTCCGTCCTACTGAGAAATGCCCACAGGCTCATATAGAACGTTCTGATATGCAGTATTTATATAGTGATGACATGTATCATTTCATGAATACAGAGACATATGACCAGATTGATATGACAGCAGACCAGGTTGGCGACGCTCTCAAATTTGTCAAAGAAAATGAAATGGTCAAGATGCTTTCACACAATGGTGAGATATTTGCTATTGAGCCTCCTCTTTTCGTAGAGTTAGAAGTAACAGAAACAGAACCAGGATTTAAAGGCGATACAGCACAGGGCGCAAGCAAGCCGGCTATTGTAGAGACGGGTGCGCAGGTCTCAGTACCACTCTTTGTAGAAACAGGCGACCGTATCAGTATTGATACACGTACAGGTGAATATCTTAAGAGGGTATAATTTATCCAGTGATTTGGATTATAGTAAAAAGCGGAACTGTAAATAGTTCCGCTTTTATCAGTCCAGGATATGCAATAGTGTACCTTTTCATTACAAACCACACTGTCTTTTGAAAAAATTTTAAAAAAATATATCACAATATATATAAATTTTTATATACCCATGTAAAGTTACACTATCCGGACCGCAACAGTGTAACTTTGCCTGGGAAATTTTTGTAGAAAAGTGGAAAATAGTATATTTTT
>DKXQ01000219.1 GCA_002493085.1 Lachnoclostridium sp. UBA7122 | reverse complement strand
CATATTCATCAAGAAGTATAATTGTTTTCTGCTTGTGATACTTTTCAAGACATTCTGATAAAAATTGTAGTGCTGTAAAATATTTTGACGATGCTGTTCTTTCTATTATAGAAATAAATTCTTTTTTTTCTGATGGTAATAGTTGTTCTCCATCAAGCACATAGCTGTGACGTTTATATTCTTTTATAATTTCTTCTTGTAACCTCTCATATGCCATTTTAAAGGCTGGCTGCTTTGCCAGCTTTAAAGACAGGAATATTACAGGGTACTTTCCCATATGTTTTGTATATTTTTCTCCTGATTCCATAATTTTTTTGCCCTGGAAATATACAGAATTATCAAGCTTTGTCCCATCTGGAAGTATTTCTTCTTCAAAAAAAGTACATAACATACTTTGTGTAAGTGTTTTTCCAAAACGTCTGGGACGGTTAAATAATATTACTTTGCTTTTCTGTAACAATAAATCATGGATTAATAGTGTTTTATCTACATAATAATACCCCTTATCTATCATTTCTTTATAGAATTCTATGCCAATAGGAATTGGCTTTACGTGTTTCATAAAATATCACAGGCACTCCTTTCTATGCAGATTTTACAACATAAATTTAAATATATTGCTTATGTTATTTTAGTATACAATATTTACAGAAAAAAGCAAGCATTGGTATTGTCATAAAACATATTGCTTTATTGTATTCCTTTTATATTTAATCCACCAAATTAGCTTAAAACATGTTTTCATGCACTAAAAAATATAAACTATTTTTTCCGAAAGTAATCCATATATTTGTTACATAATATAAAATGAATTAAAAATATTAAGGAGGACTTTACTAATGGGAAAAGCTTATGGATATGTACGTGTGTCTAGTACAGACCAGAATGAAGACAGACAGCTTGCTGCAATGCGTGGACAAAATGTACCAGATGCGAATATTTATATAGACAAGCAGTCTGGCAAAGATTTCAACCGCCCACAGTACAATAAACTTATAAATGTGCTAACACAGGGGGATTTGTTATATATACTGAGTATTGACCGGCTTGGGCGCAATTATGAGGAAATCCAGAAACAATGGCGCATACTTACCAAAGAGAAAGGCGTTGATATATGTGTTATAGATATGCCACTTTTAGACACACGGAACGGAAAAGACCTTATGGGAACATTTATTGCAGACCTTGTACTTCAGATACTATCTTTCGTTGCTGAGACAGAGCGTGGCAATATAAGGGAGCGCCAGCAGCAGGGAATCAGTGCAGCCAAAGAAAAAGGCGTAAAATTTGGCAGACCCGAGGCAGCACTGCCAGATAATTTCCATAAAATCATAAAACAATGGAAACTTGGGAATATAACAGCAACAGAAGCAGCCAGGCAATGTCATATAAGCAGGTCTACATTCTATAGAAAAGTGTATAAATACAAGCTTTTTAACAAAAAGAAAAAATAAAAGTGTATCAAAAAGTGTGCTTTTTGACACACGTCTTACAACAAGAACTTTACCATATTTTTTTAATTTATGCAACAAATTTTTATAATTATTTAAGAAAAATCTGATAATTTATCATTTTTACATATCAATAACATCAAAAAAGGCAAAGTGTCAAAAAGTACACTTTTTGACACTATCTGCTAACTGCAAAGTGCTATACATATAAATATAGATGCTGCATATAGTCTATATATTTGTACTTAACCTTAACGAAAAATAACTTTATATGTCATGTACTTTGCAGTTGTTTTTTATAATAAGTAAACAGGAAGGAGGACAGCACGGCACTTTTTGTAAATTCAGATTTAAAGGGGGAAATTTATTAATATGTATAATAAAAAACAAAGACTGTTAAGAAGTACAGTTTCAAAAATAATGGCAGTGGCTATGGCTATTACTATGATACCTGTATCTGTTACTGTACAAGCAAATGAAATAACTGGAAGTGACAGTGAATATGATATTTCTTTACAAGAAGAAAACGGAGGCTCTGGAGAAAACACTATTGAAAATAGTACAACTGATATAAACAGTGCAGATGCTCTTTCCAAGGCAAAAGGCAATATTAAATTAGTAGCTGATATCACATTAGATAATACATGGTCTCTTAATGATGATATTGTTCTTAATCTTAATGGACATACTATAAAAGTTCCAAATAGTTATATAATTGATGTTGGAAACAATACATTAACTATTAATAATATGCCTGAATCTGATAATGGAGCTACAAGCGGTGAAATTATAAGTAACGATCCTCGCCCTAATATATCTGTTATATCAGTAGGCGAAAATAGTAATGTTTCAAGTACAAAAGGAGCAGTTATTTTAAATAGTGGTACTATCAAAGCAGGAGATATAGCATATGGAATTTACTCCACTCATGACAGCAGTGTTTATATTAATGGAGGTACTATAGAATGTGGTTATGCTGCTTTAACCACCAATAATACGACAGGTAAAGGAAATTTTTATATTTCAAATGGAACGTTGACAACGAAAAATGGTCCTTCTATCTATATGGCAGCCCAAGGTAACATATGGATTGGCAAAGCTGCCGCAGAACAGGCACAAAAAGATAACATTACACTTCCTGAATCTTCCAAATATAATCCTACTTTAAATGGCGGTATAAGTATGCGCATGGGGAACTTAAAGATTGATAACGGAAAAATTATATCAACAAATATAAAAGAAGTAAAAGAAGTTGACTCACCAGCCCAATATTATGACTATAGTGGAAATGTATGGTGTCCAGATGCATTATTTGTTTTAGGAGGCAGCTATGGATTCCCAGATAGTTCAGATAGCAATGGAGAATATAATGGTTTAGAAATTGATATCTCAGGAGGTACATTTGAATGTACTAATGATAAAGGAAGTACTGTAGCAATATATGATCTTCAAAAAAAACATCAGAGTATGAAAATTAATGTTACTGATGGTATATTTGGAAAATCTGAAAAACCAACACAAGTAAATTATAGCCTTAGAAGCGGATATACATTAACAGATAAAAGTACGCACACATCTTTTGACATACTAAAATTAAAAGGTGATATAGTGAACGAAACCGATAATACACCTGGTTATGGTGAGCAAAACAATATAGAAGAAGCTAATATAAGTATTAGCGGTGGTACATATGATAGTTTATCTGAGATTGCCAAAAAAAATATATTAAAGGATAGTTGTATATCATCAGTAGACTCAAAAACTATAATTAAAGGAACACATTCTTTTACAAATGTACCTTACAAATCTGCTAAAGCAGGTGAACCTGGCAATGTAGCACATCAATTGTGCAATGTTTGTAAAAAGATATACATTGATAATACTGAAATTACTGCATCTGATATAACGCTTGCTTCTCTTTCCATAAAAGATAGTGACACTCTTACTGGTATTGATGCAAAATTTTCTAATAATGGTACACCTGATATTACTGGTTCTTATGGGAAAAAATACGCTGAAACTCTTACAATAACTCCAAAACCAGGTTATACAATTGCTGGTACTCCACAAGTTACCGAAACAGAGGGTTTAACCATAACTTCAGTTACGGGAGATAATATTAATGGTTATAAATGCACTATATCTTGTGCAGAATCTGTTACAACACCAGAGGATTGTGAAATCACAATAACTGCTAAAACAAATAAGGAAGATTACAAACTTAAGCTTGATGCTTCTTCTTTAAAAAATGCAACTGCAGAGCTTGTACCTGATACAGTAAATATAGATGTTACAGCTACATTAACAATAACACCAGAGAAAGGCTACTCTTTTACACCAGAAAAACTTACTGTAAAGGCAGATGCAAATGACGTAATTATTTCCAAACCAGTTGACGATAAAGGAGTATACAAATATACAATTAGCAATGTTGCAAAAGATATCACTATAACTGTAAGCGGTACTGCTGATAAAGCACAATATAAAGTGTCTTTTGCTAGTAGTGGCACTAATAAACTGGACATAACCAATGCTAAAGCAGAACTTTCTCCTGCCACAGCTTATTATGGCGAAAGTGTAGAACTTATAATTACACCAACTGAAGGATATCATATAACAGAACCTAAAGTAGAAGTTAATGATAAAAATATATGTAAACTTTCAGAAACTTATAAATCAGGTGCTAATGGAAGTATTATTTACACAATTTCAGATATTACAGGAAATGTAGAGATAACTTCTGTAACAGCAACTGCAACTATTGCAGAAACAACACTTGTTGAAGCTGGTACTAAAGCAGACGAAAACTATGGTGAGGCAAATTTAAGTGAGACTTTTGAATCTGATAAAGCAGACACAGATAAAGTTATTGACGCTATTGTAAATTTAGCTAAGCCTGATACTGATATTACACTTGTTAATGCTGAAACAAATGAACCTGTTAAAGAGGATGAGGCTAAGGAACTTATTGAACAAGTAAAAGAAGCTATACAGGATACTAAAACAGAAGGTACAAAGACAAAACTTGCTCTTTCACTTTCAGTAGTAAAAGATGATAAAGTATATGAAAAGGAAAACATAACTCCAGAGGACGCAACAACTGATATTGAGAATAAACATAATAAAACAGGGGCTAAAGGAACGGTAGGCAAACTTATACCTCTTGATATCTCACTTTTTGCAAAGGTTATTAACCACGATAATGAAAAAATCAAGAATGTTAAGGTTAAATTGGCTAATACAGACAGCAACGTAATTATAAAGATTAAGAAACCTGAAATTGCTGATCCAGAACCTGGCAAAACCAGAAAGTTTTATATTATACGCATACACAATGGTATTCGTGAAGTATTGGATGTAGATGAAAATAGAGAAGAAGGTACTCTTTTAGTAAGCAGCAATTTATTCTCATCATATATTCTAAGTTATGTAGATTATGATGAAAAGTCTGGTTCATCATCAGGATTAACAGGCGGTACAGCAGTTGTAATGCCTGGCGTTGGTGGTGGGTCTGCTGCTGCAACATCAACACCTTCACCATCTGCTGCCCCAGATACAACAGCAAGCACTGCTCCGTCTGCTACACCAGATACAACAGCCAGTGCTGCTCCGTCTGCTGCACCTGGTACAACAGCAAGTACTGCTCCATCTGCTACACCTGGCACTGCAACAGATACAGTACCATCTGCCGCTCCAAGTGCTGCTCCGTCTGCTGCACCTGGCACAACAGCAAGTGCTGCTCCAAGTGCAACGCCAGATACTGTAACAGACACAACACCTTCTGCAAAACCAGCACAGACAGTAAAGACCGGCAAAAAGGTTACTAAAGGCAATGTAAAATACAAGGTTACAGCAGCCAGCGGCTCAAGGACAGTTACTGTTACTGGTGCCAAGAGCGTAAAAAATATTGTAATTCCTGCCAAGATTAAGATTGGAGAAAATGCATATAAAGTTACATCTGTTGCTAATAATGCATTTAAGGGCAATAAAAAGCTTGCAAAAATAACAATAGGCAAAAATATAAGTAAAATTGGCAGAAATGCTTTCAAGGGATGCGCAAATTTAAAGAAAGTAACTATAAAAACTACAAAACTTACAGCTAAAATGACAGGTAAAAATGCATTTAGCGGAATTAACAGGAAAGCTGTAATTAAAGTTCCAAAGAATAAGGTTAAAGCATATAAGAAGATTATTATGGCATGTGGCGCAGTAAAGAGCATTAAAGTTAAATAATAGCCAGATATATGTTTAATCTGTAAAAAATACAATATTTACATTAAGACAGCTTCCAGCTAAAACTGGAAGCTGTCTGTTTTAAGCAGTTTCAATATTAAATATTGGATTAATCTACTATTAATAAATAAAAAATTATTTTATTTATATTTTAGTATTAAAATATTCTTGCGTAACTTTTAATTGTTTTTTTAATATTTCTTTCCACATCTTTGAATGTATTTCACCTGAACCTTTAGAAATTTTTGTCCATCGCATATTTCCATTTTCATCTGTTTTTCTATAAAAATAGTGGTCTGTATCTTTATATAGCTCCCAGCCATCTTTGTCACAAAATCTTTTTAGTTCTTTCCACTTTGGCATTGTATTATCTCTCCTATCTTATCAGGGTCATCTATAATTAATGCTTTGAAAATATATGGAATATGTTTTTTTCTATTTGGTGCATGTGAATATAAGTCATAATCATTATAATAATCTAATGAATACTCCAAAATAGCATTACCAAGATTTTTTTTTGCTTCTTTTTCACTATTTCCATTTTCAATAATGTCTATTTCATTAAGCGATAATGTGACAGAACCATCCTCTTCGATATATTTTTCTGCTGTGAAATTATATCCATGTAATATATCAGATATTGTATCTAAGTTTGAAAGCAACATTTTATTCTGCGTACAGGCAATAAATTTAGGTTTGTCATAGATAACACTATTACATACAGAATTCCACTCTTTTTGAACATTTACAGCCTGCTCTATTAACATATATATCATCCCCTTATTTTAAATTAAGACAGCTTCCAGCTAAAACTGGAAGCTGTCTGTCTTAAGCAGTTTCAATTCCGAAGTAATTACAGAGTGCCGCAAGCCCGCCCTGGAATCCGCTTCCAATAGCGTTGAATTTCCATTCATTATTATGTTTATATAGTTCGCCAACAATTACAGCAGTTTCAATAGAAAAATCTTCTCCGAGGTCATATCTGATTAATTCAGTATTGTTAGATTCATCTACTATGCGGATAAATGCATTAGAAACTTGTCCAAAGTTCTGCCGCCGCTCTTCCGAATCATAGATTGTAACAGTAAATGCAATCTTTTCTATATTTGCAGGAATGTTTGCCAGGTCGATATGAATCTGTTCATCGTCCCCATCGCCTTCTCCTGTAAGATTGTCGCCCATATATTTTACAGCACCGCTTGTATGTTCTGGATTGCCATAAAATATAAATTCCTTATCAGTAGGGCATTTGCCATTAGCACCACACATAAAAACAGAGGCATCTAAATCAAAATCTGAGCCTGAGTCAAATGCATTAACATCCCATCCAAGCCCGGCTATAATATTTTTAAGCCCTGGATTGCTTTTTGTTAAGTCTACTTTCTGTCCTTTTGATAAATTAATTGGCATGTATTTCTCCCTTCTAAGTCTGTATACTGGCATGAAACTTCTGAATATGCGCTTTCATCGCATATTATTGGAAGTGCCTGTTTTAAGTTTTCTATCTCTACATTACAGTAAATTCCACCATCTTCACCATCCAGTGTCCACTGTACTTCATCATCACTTGAAATGCTTATTGTACTGCTGCTTAAATACAAAATCTGCTCTGCATCCAGTTGTTTTGAAAGAAGTGCGTTTATGACTTGCTGGATTTCTATTGGATTTTTAGGGTTACGGATAAATATAGCTTCAAATTTGCCATCATCCATTTTAATATTTTTTTTGCTATATGCTTTATATCCTGCTACGGATACTGAATTGCTTACAAGTCCTAATATAAATGTATCTTCATATAAAGTGCCATCATCACATCTGATAGCCATACGGTGAGGCTTTATATCAGCTATATGCTTTAGTGCTTCTACAAAATATGCAGCTTTGCCAAGTGCATTTTTCCACTCCTGGGGTGTCTGGTAAGAAACCTCTGTAAATGCCCCAAATCCTGCCACATATGTAAAATATCTGTCATTGAATTTTCCCATATCACATTGGAATATGCTTCCTCTTGTTATTAATACTGCAGCATCTGTCATTATTTTAGGAATTTTTAAGCTTGAAGCAAAATCATTGACCGTTCCCGCTGGGATATAGCCACATACAGGACATTTTTCAAGCTGCATAAGCCCTGCCGCTGCCTCATTCATAGTGCCATCACCGCCTGAACACACAACATAGTCATAATCCATGCCATGTTTTGACACTATTTTTACAGCATCGCCTGTGCTTTGTGTGGCAAATATTGTAATCTGGTAACCTGCTTTACAGAAAATCTGTATAATTTCTGATAATTTATTACGTATTTGCTCTTTACCAGCCATAGGATTATATACAAATAGCATTTTTTTGCCCATAAATCTACCCTCTTTTTACTATTTACTTTGAATATTCTTAATTTGTTTTTCATAGTCCTCTTCTTTTTGTAAATATTCACTATATGGCAGTTTAAGTTCCCCTTGTTCTGTGTAGTATTTCTGGTTATAAGAGCCATCAGTATTGTAAACCAGTCTTCTTATATCCATAAACATAGCGTCACCAAATGAAAAAAAACGGTATTTCTGCCCGACAGCCTCTTTATATGCTGCCATAACTTCGTTCCTGCCTATAAATGCAGATACAAGCATAAGAAGTGTTGATTCCGGTAAATGGAAATTTGTAATAAGTGCATCTGCAATCTTAAAGCGGTATCCTGGATAAATAAATATATCTGTTTCTCCATCTCCTGCATACATAGTTCCATCATTTCCAGATGCTGATTCAACTGTTCTTAAACTTGTAGTACCAACACATATAATTCTTCCACCGTTTTTCTTCGATGTATTAATTAAATCTGCTGCCCTGCTGTCTACATGATATTCTTCTGTATGCATATGGTGGTCTGTAATGTCTTCTGCCTGTACTGGCCTGAATGTGCCAAGCCCCACATGCAGCGTAACCCTTGCAATATTTATTCCTTTGGCTTCTATATCTTTTAAAAGTTTTTCTGTGAAATGCAGGCCTGCAGTTGGTGCGGCCGCTGAACCTTCGTATTTTGCATAGACTGTCTGGTAGCGTGTTTTATCTTCAAGTTTATGTGTAATATATGGGGGCAGCGGCATCTGCCCAAGCCTGTCAAGTATTTCTTCAAATATGCCATCATATTCAAACTGCACAATACGGTTTCCATCTTCTATTATATCCTTAATTTCTGCTTTTAAAAGCCCGCTGCCAAATAAAAGTTTTGTGCCAGTTCTTGCCTTTTTACCTGGTTTAACAAGTGTTTCCCATGTTTTATCATCTATGCGTTTAAGTAAAAGCAGTTCAACCCTGCCGCCTGTTCCCTCACGCTCCCCAATAAGCCTTGCAGGAATAACTTTTGTATTATTTATAACAAGACAGTCACCAGGATTAAGATAGTCTATAATATCATGAAAAATCTTATGTTGTCTTTTACCAGTCTTTTTATCTATAACCAGAAGCCTTGAACAGTCACGTTGTTTTACAGGATTCTGGGCAATCAGTTCCTGAGGCAGGTAATAGTTAAATTCAGAAGTCTTCATAATCCTTTATAATCCTCCGTATATTGGCTTTTATAAGACCATTCAGCACCACTGTTCAGACTATGCCATGTTTTATATATGCATCTGCAGTTATTAAGTCATTGGGATAAGTAATCTTAAAATTATACATTTCTCCAGGTACAACTTTAACAGGCAGCCCGTTTTTTACATATATACCTGATGCATCAGTCATTGTTTCTTTTTCCCTGCTGTCTAATGCCTGGTATAATTCCCACAGTTTTTTTGCAAAAAATGTCTGCGGGGTCTGGCACAAATATAATGCAGACCTGTCGGTTATGCTTTCTACGTTTTTGCCTGAAGGACAGTAAAGTATTGTGTCTGTAGCTGGTACAGCTGTTGTAGCAGCGCCACACTCTGCTGCTGCCGTTATATTTTCATCAATGATACGGTTATTGATAAATGGACGTGCCGCATCGTGTGTTACAATTATTGTATTGTCATTAAGGTGGCCGCTGTCCTCAATATAACTTATGCCTTTCATAATAGTATCATTACGGCTAAGCCCCCCGGCAATTACAGATATATTTTCTGTATAACCACCCATATATTCATATATAAGTTTTTTTGTGTAATCTATCCATTCATCAGGACACAGTACAATAATTTTTTCAAAGCCGCCATAGGCACAAAATTTCTTCAGAGTGTGGATAATTACAGGATGTCCGCCAGCCATAAGAAATTGTTTAGGTTTTTCAGTTTTCATGCGGTTTCCAATACCACCTGCAAGTATAAGAGCATAAACCATTGCTGTACCTCATCTTACTTATGGTTGATATAGTTTACAAGACCTTCTGCTTCAATTATCTTTTGCATAAATGGCGGAAAAGCCTGCCCCTTATATTCTGTCCCTTTTGTTTTATCGTAAATCATGCCACTGTCAAAATCAATTTCAACTGTATCTCCTGCTTCGATTGCTTTTGCCGCTTCAGGACATTCAATAATAGGAAGTCCTATATTAATTGCATTGCGGTAAAAAATCCTCGCAAATGTTTCAGCGATTACACAGCTTATTCCTGCTGCTTTAATTGCAATAGGAGCATGTTCGCGTGATGAACCGCATCCAAAATTTTTATTGGCAACCATAATATCGCCTTTTTTAACACGTTTTACAAACTCAGGGTCTATATCTTCCATACATTTTTTAGCAAGCTCTGCCGGGTCAGATGAATTAAGGTATCTTGCTGGAATAATTACATCTGTATCAACATTATCTCCATATTTATGGACTGTACCACATGCTTTCATATTCTTCTCTCCATTTCTGTTTTATTATAATCCCAATTCAGATGGCTCTGAAATCCTGCCTGTCACAGCACTTGCAGCCGCTACTGCAGGACTTGCAAGATAAACTTCTGAATCAACATGTCCCATACGTCCTACAAAATTACGGTTCGTTGTAGAAACTGCCCGCTCTCCTGCTGCCAGTATTCCCATATAGCCGCCAAGACATGGACCACATGTAGGTGTGCTCACGATTGCACCTGCTTCTATAAATGTCTGTACAAGCCCTTCTTCGATTGCTTTAAGATATATTGCCTGTGTAGCTGGTATAACAATAACCCTTATGCCATCAGCAACCTTATGCCCCTTGATAACTTCTGCTGCTATACGCAGGTCATTTATCCTGCCATTGGTACATGAACCAATAACTACCTGGTCTATCTTTACTTCTCCTGCTTCACTTACAGTTTTTGTATTTTCAGGAAGATGTGGAAATGCGACTGTTGGCTCAAGACTGCTTAAATCAATTGTGTATTCTTCATCGTATACAGCATCCTCATCCGCTTCGTATACTGTATATGTTTTCTTTGAATGTTCCTCCATATATGCAATAGTCTGGTCATCTACAGGGAAAATTCCATTCTTAGCACCTGCTTCAATAGCCATATTGGCAATGGAAAAGCGGTCGTCCATTGAAAGATTTGCAATGCCGTCACCCGTAAACTCAAGTGATTTATACAGTGCGCCATCAACGCCAATCATCCCGATAAGATGCAGTATAACATCTTTGCCACTGACCCATTTAGATGGTTTGCCTGTAAGGATGACTTTAATTGCAGATGGAACTTTAAACCATGTTTTGCCTGTTATCATGCCACAGCCCATATCAGTACTCCCGACACCTGTAGAAAATGCTCCAAGAGCACCATATGTACAGGTATGGGAATCAGCCCCTATACATATTTCACCTGCAACTATAAGCCCTTTTTCAGGGAGAAGTGCATGTTCAATGCCCATCTGTCCCACTTCAAAATAATTTGTAATATCATGTGCCTTTGCATACTCACGCACGCATTTGCAATGCTCTGCTGACTTTATATCTTTATTTGGTGCAAAATGGTCTGGAACAAGCACTACTTTGTCCTTATCAAAAACTGTTTTTTTATTAAGCTTTTCTGCTTCATGGATAGCAACCGGACCTGTAATATCATTGGCAAGCACTAAATCTAAATCTGCTTCGATAAGCTGGCCGGCCTCAACAGCCGGCAGGCCTGCATGTGCTGCCAGAATTTTCTGTGTCATAGTCATTCCCATTTTTAATTTCCTCCTGGTTTATAAAATTTTTTCAACTGCATCTTTAAGGACACCTAAATATTCTTTGTCGCGTCTTCTGGAATGTAGTGCAAGGTCAATCATCTCGTCATAACCGACAAGCTTTACTTCAGATACTTCTTCTTTTTGCAGCAGACAATCATTTACATCAAAATTCTTCTTTACAAAATAAATGTCCACAAAATTTTTCTTTCTCTTTAAACGCCCTGCAAGTATAAGTTCTGATTTATTAAGTTTAATGCCTACTTCTTCTTCTGTCTCCCTGATAGCGCCATCAATACTGTCCTCACCAGAAAGTACAGCCCCTCCTGTAACATCCCACTCTCCTGGATGGGTTTCCTTATTCATGGCACGTTTCTGTACAAGAAATTTTCCATCTGGTGTATAAATATATATATGTACACATAACATATAGTCACCAGCTTTTGGTTCGCCACGTTCCATTGTGCGGCCTGTACGTTTAGCATTTTCATCATAAATATCCCAAATCTCAGCCATTATAATCTCCATTTCTTTTAAGGACAAATACCTGGTTTCTCTTGCTGAATATGCATCCGCAGTAATTCTGGCGGTAAAGGCAGTATTCCCTGGAATACTGTATTGACTTCTGGTAACCTCCCTTTTTTTTAAAATCAGATACCAGATACCTGACACCATACTCCTCTCCAAGCCTTAAACCTGTTTCATTAAGTACCTGTGCATTTTTATGCGGGCTTATGGAAAGTGTTGTCGTAAAATAATCAAAGCCATGTAAAGATGCATATTCTGCTGCTTCACGCTGCCTCATTTCATAGCATTTAAAACATCTCTCTCCACCCTCTGGCATATCTTCAAGACCTTCTGCCATTTTAAAAAATTTTAAAGGTTCATATTTCCCCTCTACAAAACTTATTTTATTCTCTACTGGAAGTTCTCTTATAAGCCTTTGCTGTTCAGCTACACGCTTGTAATATTCTTCCTCTGGTGAAATATTGGGATTGTAATATAAAACCGTTATGGAAAAATATTTAACAAGATAGCTTAAACAGTAACTGCTGCATGGTGCGCAGCAGCTATGCATTAAAAGGCTTGGACACAAGTTGTTTTTAACAATGCCATCTATTATTTCATCAAGTAAAAGCTGGTAATTGGTTTTATTCATAAAATCCTCCATATACAAAAGCACATCTGTTTAATAAAATACTTGTAACAGTATTGAGTCTTTTATGGCATTTTCTGTCAGTCCCCAGCTATCAAGAATTTCTTGTGGAATTATGCCAAAAAAGATGCTGCATATTATATATATTATTATAAAATTAACAAGAAATCCAGTTACAGCACCTCCAATGTGGCTGATAAAACCAAGCACTGGTATATAGTCAGTTACCTTTAAAATCCTGACCACCAGACGCAGTATTACAGATACAACAAAAAATACAACTGAAAAAATTACCTGGCTGCCAATCTGCAGTGGAAACAGTTTTGCAACTGTAGCAGCAGCCATATACGCTGCTGCCAGTGAAGCAAGATGTGCAATCTGCATTATAAGACCAGTCATATATCCAAAAATCACAGCTCCTGCAAGTATTATGGCTATTGAAATATCTATAATTGTAACAACTTCCATTACATCAGTACGTCAGCCATATCATAATAACCAGCGCCTTTTCCTTTCATAAATTTTGCTGCAACGACAGAACCTTTTGCAAATATTGCTCTTGAGTATGCTGTATGTGAAAGGGTAATGACTTCATCTGTTCCAGCAAATACTATATCATGCATGCCAACTATTGTGCCACCACGTACTGCAGATATTCCAAGTTCATATTTTCCACGCTTTTGACGTACCTGTGAACGGTCATAAACATATTCATACCTGTCACCAAGTTCTTCATTAATTGAATCTGCCAGTGCAAGAGCTGTGCCGGAAGGGGCATCAAGTTTCTGGTTGTGGTGTCTTTCAATAATTTCAATATCAAAACCATTATCTGCCAGTTTTCTGGCAGCTTCTTTTACAAGCTTTATAAGGAGGTTTATGCCAAGTGACATATTTGCTGACCTTAATACAGCAACTTTCCGGCTTGCTTCTGTAACATATTTCTGCTGTTCATCTGACAGGCCTGTTGAACATATAATCACTGGTATCTGCTTGTCCACTGCATAGTCTATCCTCTCCTCAATGCCATTTGAAGAAGAGAAATCAATAATGACATCTGCATGTACATCACAATCGTATATATCAGTAAATACAGGGTAGCTGTTTTCCCTGTTGTTTACAATATCCACACCAGCAGCTATTACAACATCTTCATCCTCTGCCACAATATCTGTAATCATCTGCCCCATCCGTCCGTTACATCCAATAATAATAATTTTTGTCATTTATAAACCAGCCTTTCTTCCTGTTATGTATCCTTAAAAAGGGCAAAACCAGCGTTCTGCCCTCAGAAGCTGTCAATACTATGCAAAAGCAGCTATATAGCTACTTTTATGCCAGCTTTTATCATTTCCTGTCTTAAAAGTTCTTTATGTGCATCTTCCATCTCTGTAAGAGGCATACGCAGCGGGCCAGCATTAAAGCCCATCATGTTCATTGCTGCTTTTACCGGTATAGGGTTTACCTCGGAAAACAGTGCTTTTATAAGAGAAAAATACTTAATCTGGAGGCCTGCTCCTGCTTTTATATCACCGGACATTGTTTTTATAACCATATCATGTGTTTCCTGTGGCAGTATATGCGACAATACAGAGATAACTCCTTTTCCGCCAAGTGCAGTTATAGGCACTATCTGGTCGTCATTGCCTGAATATACATCAATGCGCCCTTCTGAACGCACCAATATCTCTGCAACCTGTGAAATATCACCTGAAGCCTCTTTAACCGCTACAATAGTATCAGCCTCTTTAGAAAGTTCTGCCATTGTCTGTGGTGCTATATTAACCCCTGTACGCCCCTGTATATTATAAAGAATCATTGGAAGGTCTGTACTTTTTGCAATAGCAGTAAAATGTTTCTTTAATCCATTCTGTGTAGCTTTATTATAATAAGGAGACACTACAAGTATTCCATCAGCTCCCGCACTGGCAGCCTCTTTAGACAGATAAATGGCTGTTTTTGTACAATTTGAACCTGTACCTGCTATTACAGGCACACGTTTATTTACCATACCTGTACACGCTTTAATAGTTTCAATATGCTCCTCATGGGTCATAGTTGATGCTTCACCTGTTGTTCCACAGACAATTATTGCATCTGTGCCATTGTCAATCTGGTAATTTACAATACGCTCCATCTCATCATAATTAATAGAGCCATCTTCATGCATAGGCGTAATTAATGCAACTCCTGCACCTGTAAATATAGACATTGCTATCTCCTCCTAATCTTATATGTATATTTAGATTATTATTATATGTTCCCTGTTATAAAACGTGTATGGCAAAACCTGTACGGACATTTATCTATCAGGATCTTTTAACATCTTTTTCCAAATCAATATTTGTAACTATATCGGCATAAGGCAAAAGTTCTTCTGGAAGCTTTCTGCCTGTAAGCACAAGCCGGCAGCCGCCATCTTTTAATTCTATAAGATGTATAATGTCTTCTATAGTAGTTATTCCTAAGTCTAAAAGCCCTAGTACTTCATCCAGCACAAGGATATCACATTCCCCCGTATCTATAACTTTTCTGGCAAAATTAAGCCCGTTAAGGATATTTTTCCTCTCCTCTTTCTGCTGCGATATGGGCAGTAAATCATATGACTTATCTGCCTTTTCAAACCTGAATACTTTTATCTCAGGCTCAAGTTTTTCTAAAAAACCAGACTCCAATGGTTCTTTACCTTTAAGAAACTGTATAATAATTACAGAAAGCCCCTGGCTTGCTGCACGTATGCATTGCCCTACGGCAGCAGATGTCTTGCCCTTTCCCGTTCCATAAAAAATCTGGACAGTTTTATTACCCATTTTATCCCTCCATGCCGCATAATACGGATATTTTTCCTTACAACAAGAAAATGGCCAGATAGCGTCATAACACCGCTAACTCTAGCCATTCTATCACATCTGTTTATAAAAAGCTATACTTTTTTCTAAAGATATTATAAACTGTCACTATCCACAATCCGGCAGAAGAACCTGAAATATACTGTTTTTGTGCATATTTTACTGTTTTCCTGGCACTTGCAGATAATAACATAATTTACACCCCTTCCTCTTCAGCAATATATTCCAGCTTACTTACTGATACTTCATAAGCAACACGCTTTTCATACATATCTTCAGATATTTTTTTCTGGTATTCCCTGCTCTGTATCCTTCCCCATAGCTGGATATGTGAGCCGACTTCAAACTGGTCTGCAAATCTTGCATTTCGTCCCCAGCATATGCATGGAATATAGTCAGACTTACCATATGGCCTGTTTACTGCAAGAAGTACATCTGCGATTTCCCTTCCTAAAGGTGTCTTCCGGTACACCGGTCTCTTACAAACATACCCATCAAGGAAAATATGGTTCGGGTTCTGCTCTGCCTCATCTGCATCTACCAGTTCAACTTCCCGTGCAAATACAGATAATACCAGCCTGTTCTTAGTTTCTTCATGTCTGTTATAAGAACGGAACTGCCCTGTTGCCTGCAGCACACATCCCTTATAATCTGCTTTCACATCCATAAGCCTCTCTGAGACCATGACAGGAATAACATCATACGAATTGCTTAACCGGCATACAGCAATATTAACTATATAGAAGTTTTCACCATATACTTCGTGGCTGAATGTGAATTCGCTTACTACCTCACCTGCGATTGTTACCTGGTTGTTTGTAAATACT
>DKXQ01000161.1 GCA_002493085.1 Lachnoclostridium sp. UBA7122 | reverse complement strand
TTTTTGTAATCATCGCTTCCCTTTTGGGCAATGCCTGTATTCCGTTCGTCCATATCTTTTGCTGTTTGGTCGTAATCCTCTAGTTCGAACATACGGTACATGTCTGACAATCCCTTTGGTGCATCCGGGTTTGCTTCGTTCCAGACTTTTAATATGACGGAAAGAAGTCCTTTAATCTTGTCATTTGCCTCTTTTAAATTCATCTTAGAAAAACCCAAAGAGAATAGACTATTAAAGGCATTCATAACTTCTAGTTTTGTATCCGGATTTTCACATGCTTTTGTCAGTGGAGCTAACACCATTAATTGTATGAATTGCTTTGCCTCATCTAGATTACCTTCTTGAATATTTAGATCAGACCATTGAATGGAACCAACCATTTTTTCAATGCCCTTTTGGAAGGCAGAGCTTCCATTTTTATACAAAGGAAGATCTTCTACCCATATCATCATTTGTTGTGACATTTCGTTATTTCTCACTGCTAATTCGGCTTGCTTTAAGGATAAATTTGTTTGTAAGTCATGATAAAAGGTATTGTATTGTTCAGTTATTCTACCTTTTACTTCATCACTTAGGTTTAGTTGAGAAAAATCAATTGAAAAACCATCTGTACCACCCATTTTCTTAGGGGCATGTGATACAACATTAAATACTTCCTGACCAAACTTATTTTTGACATTTTCTGAAAACTCTGTATAATTTACAGCTTCTTCCCTATAACCAAAATTAACCTCTCCACCATTGATTAATTTGTCATATGTATACTTTAAATTTTCTAATTCTTCTTCGGCATTCTTGACATCTTTTTTGCTGTTTTCTAATACATTAAAAATACCTTCTGAATCATCTGTACCATTCACATAATCCTCTAAATGACCGCGCATATTGGCTTTTGCCAGATTATTCTGTTGTGCTATCAGACGTTTTATGGATTCTGTTACAGTATTAACATCTCCGCTTAAACCAAGAATGGCATTTCCGTTCTCATCGTAATTGTGAGTGAGGGAAGGGAATAGCTCAGCAAGCTGATTATTTACCTCAAGAAACCTCTCATACTCTTCCGATGACAGGCTTTCGTTTTTATTGGTAAGTGGATCGACTCCTTGTACCAATCTGGCAAACTCGCTAGATAAATCGGTTGCTTTAGATGATGTATCTGACATTTCGGATTTAAGGTCACGGATGGACTGCGCTGTTTCTTCTGTGGTTGCCTTTGCTTTTTCATATGCTTCCCGCTGTTTTTCTTCGTAGTTAATAAGATAGTCAAGTCCCTGAATAGCTGCTTCTATACCCATTCTTAAGAGAATATTTCCGCCTATAGATGCAATATTGGTACCGAGACTTTTTAAAATTTTTCCTGCTTTTCCCATGGAGGAGGAAAAAGAGAAGGTAGCTTTACCACTATCAATAAGCCATTGTTTGTAGTCTTGCATATCAAATTTGGCATTGCCGATATGTTCTAAAAATTCTTTGAAGTTTTCATCAGCTATTTTGTGCTGTGTTATAAAATTATCCCAACCGCCATCTTTTGTTAATTTTTTATAAAAATGTTTAAAAACTTTTTCGTTTTTAAGGTCTGGTATTACATTCTTAAATAATGTTTTAACTTCATCAGATACAATAACAGCCTCTTTTTTGAATGTGTTTAGCCTTGTGGTTAGATTTTTCTTCATACTATTTTGTACTGCCATAATAATATGATATTAAAAAACGCTTTCATTTGCTTCTGACAAATGATATAATGATGTTAAATTGTTAAATACGAGGTGTAAATATGTCAAAATTAGTAAAACAATGTAAAAATTGCAAACCAAATCCTAGGTTATATACTACATTAATATTTGATGAAAGCGACACAGAATATTTGAACTTTTGGAATGAATTTATTGATGGAGAAGAACTAGAAATATACTGCAAAAATGAAATTTACAATCGAGATTTTGATAATAATATCTGCCCATTTTGTAAAAATAAACTTATTGATACTATGCTTACTTGTGATGATTTTGATGATATAGGAGAGAGTTCAAATTATAATAGAGAACTTCTTCTCGCAATGATAGAATTGAGAAAGAAAGATGTGATTGAGTTTGAAACTAAAATGCAACCTTTTAGGGAAACTTCAAAAAAGATACAGGAAGAAAGTGAACGTAAGAGACAAGAATATCTTAATGATGTGGATAAAGTAAGCAGTCCTCATTGTCCTACATGTGGTTCTTCCAATTTATCTAAAGTTTCTACACTTTCTAAAATAATGGATAGTGCTGTCTGGGGATTTGGAGGGAAACAAAGATATAAAACTTACCATTGTAACAATTGTGGGTATGAATGGTAGTTTCTTTCTGATTTAATATCTTTTTTTATCCCATTATGTTAAGGGGTTAGTATTTACTCGCTTTCACGAGGTTCAGACTGTCTATCACAGCCACATACAATTACGCCTGTATGCAGCCAAACCTTGTCAGTCGTTGAGGGCGTGGCATATTGCGGACAACTTAGCCATTATCCCTGCTTTCGGTATGAAATTTTTCATGCCTACCTATTGATTACCCATTCCTTTTACTACCGCATGGAAATTATCCTTTGTTCTAAAGATAAAGTCAGAAGCCATGCAGGCACAAAAGCATAACTCGCACGTAGGCTCTCGCCATATGTATACTATATATGTTCTTTTCCGTCTTTCGACACCATTGCCGTTTACCGTTTCCGGTTCCGTTTTGGGTTATATACAGTCTTTAGGGTTTCCAGCATATTCGGTTTTTATAATTTTTCAATTAAAGGTATCCATCTTATTTAAGGTGGCTGATGCTCCCGTCCGTTCATTGCATGGCGTTACTGTAAGGACAGTATATTATGCAATGTTAGAGGGGTGGGCGCAGTACAATTTACCACCGGAACATTGTACGTTCACCAATACCGTTTGTCGTTATGTTAGGGATGTTTAAGGAAAGCATACTTGATAATTTGTTTAGTCCTTTTTGAATATACTTCACAATCTTGTTATCAAATAGGATATTTTTTATTGTAATTTTGAAATCTTTCATTGTTTAGTCACTCCCTTGGTTTGAAATTGAGTTTTCCAACTGCATGATGATATCCTTAAATGCTGAAAGGATTTCTGCACCATCGAGTAACAATAGTGATAGTGCGTCCTTTTTCATGCTATGCAGTTTAAAGTATTCTTTGATTTTTTTAAACATATTTTTCGTCCTCCTTTGAATTGAAATGATTTGTTTAAGTAACTTAATCTATGTAAAAGAAACCAGAATGAGTATCTTCGAAAACTCTTTTTGGCTTCTATTATTTTCTTTTTTATTATTTATTTTCTATAAGATTTTAGGGATTAAAGCATATTCATGTAAGCATCAAAATGCGGTTTTCTTCTTTGCAGGAGGAGGGCTGGTCTTTAAACAGGTTATTCAT
>DKXQ01000201.1 GCA_002493085.1 Lachnoclostridium sp. UBA7122 | reverse complement strand
GCTCAAAAGTTGTAAAGTGGTGGAAATAAAATAAATTTAATTTAATCAGTCCATCTTGGTGCAGGCAATCAAAGAATGTTATTTTAAATCAAATTTCTTGTTCTAATTATAGTTATAAAGTGAATATAAATTGATATAAACTTATGCTTTGTAAGTTAAGGATGGAATGGAGGGATTTGATGAGCCAGTACAGGCGGATTGTTTCGTACCTTTACCAGTATTTAAACGGTGATAAAGGACAAAATATGGGTTATGTGAGACTTGAACAGAAAGGCAGGCAATGCAGGATTGCAGTCCAGATGAGGGCATCTGGAATTAGTTTTATGCCTGAGGTATGGCTTTTTAAACAAAAATCTGCGAGTATAGAATATATAAGTATAGGAAAGCTTACTGCCTATTCAGGAAACCTGCAGATTAAAATTGCTACTAATACAGATGATGTCTGTTTAAGTGGACATCCTGCCAGTGACTTTGATGGGGCTATAATTTATATAAATGATAAAGAATATTATGCTACAACATGGACAAATGAAAGCATTTATATAGGGGAAAAAGTTAATATGGCAAATAAGGGTATGAATAGCAGGCCAGATGATATGGAAAGCCATACAGATAAAGAGATGGAAACTGCAGATAGTAGTCCAAATCCTGAAAGTGATACAAAAGGAATTCCAGATAGTGGAGAAGCCAGAAATGAAGAAACATCAGACAGCAGTGTACATGATGTTAAAATGGAAATGGAATATGAAAAAATACCAGACAATAAATCCCCAGATGACAGTTTGCAGGATTTAGATGATACAGATACATTGCATATAACAGATATAGAATCTGAACCCGATGTAGGGACACAGGATATCAGGGAGGAAAATATTAATACAGACAGCAGCAGGACAGAGGAAAAGCCGGCTTACGCCTGTGGCGCATGTCCATTTAAAAGCTATAATAAAAAAAATGAGGATTTTGGTATGCGTATTCTGAAAAACTTTCCTGTTATGTACCCTTTCCGGTCAGGAGATATAGAAGAAAGTGTCAGGATAGAGCCAAAAGATATAGGATGCATGCCAATAAGATTGTGGTCTTTTGCCAATAACAGGTTTTTACTTCATGGGTATTATTGTTATAAACATCTAATTTTTGCCCGTCTGGACAGAGGATGCTATGCTTTGGGTGTGCCAGGCGTATACAGTGAACAGGAAAGCAGGAAAGCGGCAAGTTTTTCATTTAATGAATTCCAGCCTATAGGTCCTGGAAAAATTATGCATGGTGTATTTGGTTACTGGTTTACAGAAATACATGTATAAACTGAACAGGTTTATATAGGTTCAGGATTTATATATGTATATAAAATATGGTCTTCCCACGCCCCGTTTATTTTGGCAAATGAATGAAGATAACCCTCCTCTATAAAATGAAGGCGGTTAAGAAGATTTATTGATGGTATGTTTCCAGGCATGACCATTGCTTCAATCCGGTGTATTGACAGTTCTTTACATATGATGGGGATAAGCTTGGTCAATGCTTCCTGCATATATCCTTTGCCGCAGTATTCTTTGCCAAGTTTATATCCTATCATGCAGCTTGCAAATGCACCTTTAAGCATATTGCTAAAGCAGACTGTTCCAATTACCCTGTCAGGACAGTTATCCAGTAATATCCAGTATCTTATATATGAATGTCGTATAAATGCATTATATTCACAGGACAAGTTTGAATGTTGGTATTCAAATGTATAAAACCTTTTTGTGCGTTCTGGCTCATGTGGCTCTAAAAAGAACCTGTTTTTAACATAGAAGTCCAGAACCAGTCCAGCCATAGACGGATTTAAAATATTTAAAGTTAATCTATTCGTTGTGTATGTAACCAGCATGCCAGGCACCATCCTTTCTTTTTAAAAATTATTTTTGACTGTGACACATAATGGTGGTAAAATTATAACAGGAATGAACACATTTAGAATAATATATATGGAGATAAATGTAAATAATGCAAGAAAATCCACTGGACTGCCAGTATATGAAAGAAGCTATAAAGCAGGCAAAAAAAGCTGCTGCAATAGGTGAAGTGCCTATTGGATGCATAATAGTACATCAGGATAAAATTATAGCAAGAGGTTATAACCGCAGGAATACAGAGGGAAGTACACTTGCACATGCCGAAATTGCAGCTATCAGAAAGGCTGGAAAGAAACTTGGTGACTGGCGGCTTGAAGAGTGTACAATGTATGTGACTCTTGAACCGTGCCCGATGTGTGCAGGTGCAATAGTACAGGCACGTATACCACGTGTAGTAATTGGCGCTTTAAATCCAAAAGCGGGATGCGCAGGAAGCATAATTGATTTATTCCAGATTAAGGAATTTAACCATCAGGTAGAAAAGGAAACTGGTATACTGGAAGAAGAATGTAGAAGTATAATGAAAGATTTTTTCAGAGAACTGAGAATGAAAAAAAGAAAAATAATTCCAGACCCTTGACATAACCATCATTCATATGTATAATAACAAAGTATATAGAACTTAACGTTTAAGATTTCCGTGCTAGCCGGGGAGTTAGCGGTGCCCTGTACCTGCAAACCGCTATAGCGGGGGTGATGTCCTGCCTAGGGCTTATTATTGTGGAGCTGCCCTTGGAAAGTGGCGTTGACGTTCTGGTCTTACGCAATGGAAACCCATGAACCGTGTCAGGAGGGGAACCTAGCAGCACTAAGTGGGAACTTCTGTGTGCCGTAAGGTAGCTGGAACTGAGCAGGCTGCCAAGGTAACGTCTGCGATGATATCTTCAAAGCAGGATGCACGGATTAATTATATATGATGTTTGGAAAGGCTGGTTTATAACTGGTCTTTTTTATCTTAGTTAAAAACATCTGGGAGGAAAATAATTGAATACTGAGCTAAAATTAAACAGCAGCAGCCAGATTATTAAGGGTACAGAAATATATAAAAAAGGAAGTAAAATTTCATCTATCGGGCTTGTTGTGAAAGGAACAATACGCATAAGTGCAGAAGGAATAAATGTTGTTGCAGGACCAGGCAGTTTTCTTGGACTGTGTGACCTGGCAGCAGGAGAATACAGGGTTACATATATTGCAGATACTAATGTAGTAATATATGCATTTCCAGTGATGGGATTTAATCAGGCTGTAAGAGCTCTTATAAAAGCAAAACAGGATTATGCCATGCTGATGTTTTCGACACTTGGTAAATATATCTGTGAACTGTCAGGAACGCATGACAGAATGAAAGATATGGCAGGACAAATTTATGAATTTATAGTATCTGCATATGAAAGGTTCAGTGAAATAGCACAAAAAGCAGGGACAGATACAGGCAATATAAATTTGGCAGATATTAAACAGTACAACAATAGAAAAAACTTTGGCGCAGATAGTGATAAAATTTTGTACTATAAGACATGCTGCGATATTCCACAGGATATCCAGAAAGCATTTCTAAATACTAATATAGTGATATCTGTATATAATATTACAGATGAGACTGTGCTTATAAACCGCATGATATCACAGTGTATATCAGATGCAGCATATATTAAGGATTTAGCAGGGCTGCTTATAAAAAATGAAAACAGCCTGTATGCAAATGTACTTAAACTTGCAAAGGTACTACAGGGAGCAGATGCTGGTAAATATGGTCTGGATGCCTTGTTTAATGATATTGCTGATAATGCTGGTTTAATCGAAAGCCTGTTATACACTAATGGTTGTGACAGCCTTGATATTGACCGTGAAGTTATAGAGGATGAATATTATTCACTTGTAAATGGCAACAGTGGCAATGAAGAAAATATTGAGGGCAGTGGTGCAGAGTTAGAATATAATACTGCAGATATATCTGTGCTGGATGGTGCACTTGGGTTTATACTGGACTATTCTGGGATAGATAAAGAAACAGCAGGCCAGTTCAGTGGATTTATAAAAGATTTTATAAACCTTAAGGATAAAATGGCTACAGATGATAACACAAGAACCTTGAGAAGAAATATTACAAAGATTTTTTATGACCTGTATAAACATGTATTTTTAAAAGACTATAAATCAGAAGAAGATACACCTGTTGTTATAGACTTATTCTTAAAATACGGTTTTATAAGTGAAAAACTGGTTTCGGACACTATTAAACAAGAACTTCTTACACTGCCTGCCAGTATGCCAGATAATGGGGACTGTATGGTCTATGACATGAAAGAGTGGCTTACAGAAATTTATGAAGGCCGCAAAGCACCTTCAAAAAATGAATTTGACATGGACTATTTTGAAAACCTGCGTGATATGCGTAAAACAGGAAGCATCACAGCAGAAGAAGAACAGAAACTTTTAAAGGACAGCGAAGCAAAGTTTGCATATGAAGTGGATAATATGTTTAAGATTAACCACCGTTTAATATATGGGCAGGTTTCAGTGTTTGTGCCATTTCTTTATACAGAGGGATGTCTTGGCCAGCCAGGCAGATGTTTTCTTTCAAAAGACAAAATAAATGATGCTGTAAAAAGACTGCTTGAAATTGATTTTTCAGCGTTTTACCGTGAAAGGCTTTTTACAGAAAAAATTGATATAATTAAAAAAGAATATATAATGGAAGAAGTCTGTCCAGACTTTATAGTGTTTCCTGCATTTGGAAGCAATGGTATAATGTGGCAGGAAATAAGTAATAGAAAAAGAAATTCTAAGGGGCGTTTTCTTGTACCTGCTTTTCTGGGCACAGATATTAATTCTGTTATGATAAAACTATTTGGACGTTTCCGCTGGGAACTTTGCAGGACAATACAGGGAGCTGCATGGAATAATATACAGATGAAATCCCTTACAAGCGAGTATAGTGATTTTGTGCAGTTTTACCGTAAAAATAAAGACCTCTCAGATGATAAAAAAGAAAAGCTTAAATTACAGATACAAAAATGCCGCAATAATACAAGAGAAGTGTTTGTTATTGATTATGAAAACTGGATAAAACTGGAATCTAAAGGAGGACTTTGCCTTAGTAAGCCAGTCAGAGAGATACTTGCAACATATTGTCCATTTTCAAAAGATATAAGAGATAAAATTACACAACAGCCTTTATTCCGGGATGCAATGGCACGCTTTGAGCGTGAACGTGGCAAAAAGCGTAAGGAATATGATTTAAAGTTCCGTGTGTGGAAGAAAGATAAGGTAGAAGTGCCACAGGAAATAATAGAAACAAGGGATTTCTACCTTGATAAATAAACCGGCATTTGCCAGTCAGACCCAGCCTCCGTCAAACTTTATAACCTGTCCTGTAAGATAGCTGCTGCTTTCTGCAAGCTGGTATATAAATTCTGCCACCTCTTCAGGGGTACCAAGACGGCAGGCTGGAATTTCTTCTTTTATTGCTTCAATTTCTTCTTTGCTGAGGAAACTGTTCATATCAGTATCTATTATGCCACATGCAATAGCATTGGCCTGTATATTGCTTGGTGCAAGTTCTTTAGCAAGTGCCATCGTAAAGGCATTAACACCTCCCTTAGCTGCAGAGTAAGCTGCTTCTGCTGAAGCGCCTGTGCATCCCCATACAGATGAAATATTAATTATTTTACCTGATTTACGTTTAAGCATCATAGGTATTACAAGCTTACTGCAGTAAAAAACAGAATATAAATTAGTGTGCATTATATGTTCCCATTCTTCAGGTGTCATATCCTGCAAAAGACCAGTATACGATATTCCTGCATTGTTTACAAGGACATCAGGCGTTCCATACTCTTTCTGTATAATTTCAAAAAACTCTTCTACATCCTTATAATTGCCCATATCCCCGGTGTATGTGATACATCTGGTGTTGCATCTGCAGGCTTCTTTCTTTAATGTATCAAGAGCACAGGTATTTTTAATGCAGCTTGCGGCAATATTATATCCCATACTTGCAAATTTAATTGCAGATGCACGTCCAATGCCACGTGAAGCACCTGTAATTACAACAGTTTTTGTATTCATGAAATAAAACCCCCATTTAAAATAGCTGTTATTATTATATCATATATTACAAAATAATGGGAATACTAATTATAACGGTTTTTATATTTTCCTCAAAGTGATAAAAGATATAAAAACTTAAATATTGCAGACTTTACATAGAACATTTTCTTTGCTATAATAAAAAGCATGTTTTCCTATCTTTATAGAAAATACTCCAGCCTGCGGGGGATTTAAAAGCATTGCTGGCATAGTTAAAAAAGGAGGATGCAAGGATTATTACACAATTCCCCCCTTGCCACTTCACCGTCTAAAGGCAGTGGGTTTCCTTGCTGTTTTAATATGAAAAATACAAAAAGGAAAAAAAATAATGTAGTAAGAATATTTTTTGTTAGTCTGCTGAAATCAGTTCTATTTATGATAGTATTGTTACTGGCTGGATTTGCAAGTTATAAGGTATCATATACAATTCTTTCGGATGGAAGGGGAAATGTCAGGACATCAAAAGGTGATATTGCTGATATTATAGAGGAAGCCCAGACAGACGAGATTTCTAAAAATCTTATTTATGTGTGTAATGGGGACAGGATTGTCAGCCTGATGCTTGAAATATGCAATACTAATACTAATAACATGGACTATGTTACTATTCCTGCGAGGACAGAATTTACTATCCCTACTACAATGTACCAGAAGCTGTGTACTGTTAATGAAGAAATACCCCAGATTGTCCGCTTAGGAAGGCTGAAAACTTATTTTGCAAATGATGAAGATGCGTTTGGCTATGGGGAACTTATTATTGAAAAAATGCTTGGTGTTAAAATAAGCTATTACACAGTACTTGACTATGAAACATTTAAAAACCACTATAGAAGAAAGTGGGTAAATGTAGTGTTTAAGCAGGATACAGCTACAGCTACTCCAGATGCAGATGGCAATATACCATCAAGCCAGACAACCAGAGTTGCAGAGAGGATTGCCATTGCAAGCAGTTCTTATATAAACCAGCTTAAAGATATAGCAGGAGACCAGGAAAAGATTGCAGAATATATAAAGGAGCAATATGAAAGGGTAAATTCTAATCTTACTGTCTACAATAAAATTGGTTATATTGAATGTTATGAAAAATTAAATGTTGATTATTTCCACTATTGGGGAATACCAGGTACATTTACAGGAAAAGTTTTTTCAGTTGATACCAAAGCGGCAAAAAGTTTTTTAAATAAGCTGGTTAATAATAAAGAAAGTTATACTAAGGCACAGAGGCGGGCTTCTGCAGCTGGTGCGTCTAATAATGGTAAAGCGGCCAGTTCCAAAGGACTTAGCATACTTGTTTTAAATGGCAGCCAGATAAGCGGGCTTGCATCAAGGACAAAGGCAAAACTTAATTCAGCTGGTTTTTCTGTAGATGATATAGGCGACTATACAGATGAAATTCTCACACAGACAAAAATTATTGTAAAAGAAGAGGGTGTGGGCAATGATATTGCAGGATATTTTAATAATCCTGCAGTTGTTATAGGTGACGTCCAGGAAGGATTTGATATCCAGATTATTCTGGGTACAGCAGATGCATGAAAAGATAATTTTGCAGCACAGCGCTGTAAAGTGCTGTTTGTTACTATGAACGGCATAGACCGTGAATAGTAACAAAAAAAGGGCTGCGTGCATGTATATTCCGTAAGAAAATTGTACAATATAATAAAAAATGATGTGCAGAAGAGGATTACAGGGATATATGAAGCGTTATAATAAATTATTAAAAGAGCTGTGCTGTCTTGCAGCAGGCACAGTTTTAATGGCAGCTGCTGTAAACTGGATATATGAGCCGCTTGATATGGTTACAGGAGGAATATCAGGGCTTTCAATAATTATAAAGCGGCTGGCATATAATATGGCTGGCAGGGCTGTGCCAGTATGGCTTAGTAACTTTGTGATAAATATTCCAATATTTATCTGGGGGATTTTTATTAAAGGAAAAGAATTTATTGCAAAGACACTTTTTGCCAACACTTTTTTTTCTTTCTCTATGTCAGTCATGCCTGTGCTGGACCCAGGGAGACATGACTATCTGCTTGCTGCCGTAGTAGGAGGTGTACTTACAGGTTTTGGCCTGGGACTTGTCTTTACAACAGGGTATTCCACAGGTGGCACAGACCTTTTAAGCAGCCTTATATGCAAGTATTTTCCATATTATTCTGTATCTGTAGTATTATTTATAATAGATTCACTGGTAATTCTGGCTGGTGCACTGGTATTTGGAATATATATATCTTTTTATGCTGTTATTGCTGTATTTGTATCCTCGAGGGTAATGGATTTTATTCTTTCAGGAGGAAAAGCATGCAAACAGGTTCTTATAATTTCACCTGAATATGAAAAAATAAGTAATTCTATATTTTCCATGATGGACAGGGGAGCGACCCTTATTGAAGCAAAGGGTATGTATTCCCATAAAAGCAGGCCAGTAATTTTATGTGTTGTAGCAAGGAAAGAAATAGCAAAACTTACAGGACTTGTAAAAGATATTGATAGAAATGCATTTGTAGTTATATCAGAAATAAGGGAAGTATTTGGTGAAGGTTTTGGACAAAACAGCCAGTAATTTTATAAAAAATTTGTAAAATTTCATGCAATTCCTGCTAAAAAAGAAATTTCTATACGCTTTGCACAAAAAGAGAAAAATTTCTTTGGATATTTGGTCTATGGTAAAAATGTGTCAGTTAGTGTATTATATTTATTAGGTTAAGCAAGTGTATATTTAACTTCGTTGAATGAGGTTATTTTGCAAATGGGCAAGTAGCAGGGTGGATTGCAAATATCCGCTTGGCTACGGTACAATTATATATTTTGATAAATTAGGAGGAAATTCATAATGGCAAGTTTATCTCTAAAACACATTAATAAAACATATCCAAACGGTTTTGTTGCAGTTAAAGATTTTAACCTTGAAATCGCAGATAAAGAGTTTATCATCTTTGTCGGGCCTTCAGGCTGTGGTAAGTCTACTACACTCCGTATGGTTGCAGGGCTTGAGGATATTACATCAGGTGAGTTGTGGATTGGCAATACCCTGGTTAATAATGTAGAGCCTAAAGACAGGGACATTGCGATGGTATTCCAGAATTATGCTCTGTATCCTCATATGTCAGTTTATGATAATATGGCGTTTGGCCTTAAATTAAGAAAGACCCCTAAAGAGACAATTGACAAGTTAGTTCATGAAGCAGCTAAGATTCTTGACATTGAGCACCTCTTAGACCGTAAGCCTAAGGCTTTATCAGGCGGACAAAGACAGCGTGTTGCCATGGGACGTGCAATTGTACGTAAACCAAAGGTATTCCTTATGGATGAGCCTTTATCAAACCTTGATGCAAAGCTCCGTGTACAGATGCGTATTGAAATTTCAAAAATCCACCAGAGGCTTGAAGCAACTATTATCTATGTAACACATGACCAGACAGAAGCCCTTACGCTTGGTACACGTATTATTGTTATGAAAGATGGTATTGTGCAGCAGGTTGCTGCTCCTATTGACCTTTATACAAAACCATGTAATGTATTCGTGGCAGGATTTATTGGTTCACCTCAGATGAACTTTGTAAACTGCAAAGCTGTTAAAGATGGTGCAGATGTAAGACTTAAATTTGGTTCATATTCTGTTAAGCTTCCAGCAGCTAAAGCTGAAAAATTAATACAGGGCGGATATGTTGGCAAAGACGTTATAATGGGAATACGTCCAGAAGATATTAAGGATGAAGAAGTATTTATTAACCAGGGCCTGCAGGGCAATGAAGGCAATGTCCTTGATGGTAAAGTAAGGGTATACGAAATGCTTGGTGCCGAAGTCTTCTTATACTTTGAAGTAGAATCCAACGACATTACAGTCCGTGTTAATCCACGTACAACAGCACGTACAGGAGATATGGTTAAGATTGCAATGGATACAAGTAAAATCCATGTATTTGATAAAGAGACAGAAAAGGTTATTACTAATTAATCTAATTTAAAACATACACTTTACAGCAGCTATGCTTTATAAGTATAGCTGCTGATTTTACTTTATAGAAAATTATATCTTATAAAATAAAAATACATGAAAATTTAATATAATAGTATTTACTTTTGTGCAGATTGATGGTAATATAGATTGAGAAGAAAAATATTTGTGCTATGTTTATGGAAGGGTATGGTTATTATGGAGGTATATTTATGATATCAAACCAGGTCTTACAGACCACGATAGATGGATTGAAAAATATCACTAGGATTGATATTTGTATTATGGATACAGAGGGAAAGGCTCTTGCTACTACTATAAATAATATTGAAGAATATGAAGAAGCAGTTATGGCCTTTGTGGACTCTCCGGCAGATAGCCAGGTGTTACAGGGATACCAGTTTTTCAAAGTATTCGATGAACACCAGCTGGAATATGTTATTCTTGCTAAGGGTGACAGTGATGATGTCTATATGATTGGGAAGCTGGCAGCATTCCAGGTACAGAACCTGCTTGTAGCATATAAAGAAAGATATGACAAAGACAATTTTATTAAAAATCTTCTTTTAGATAACCTGCTGCTAGTAGATATATATAACCGTGCAAAGAAACTTCACATAGACACAAGTGTTAAACGGGTTGTTTTCCTTGTTGAAACTAAAAACGAAAAGGATATCAATGCACTAGAAACTGTAAAAGGGCTTTTTGCAAGTAAGACAAGAGATTTTATAACACAGGTTGATGAAAAAAATATAATCATTGTCAAGGAGATTAAACAGAATGAAAACTATGATGATATGGAAAAAACTGCAAAAGTAATTCTTGACATGTTAAATACAGAAGCAATGACAATGGTGCATGTAGCCTATGGCACAATTGTCAATGAAATTAAAGATGTATCGCGTTCTTATAAAGAAGCTAAGATGGCACTTGATGTTGGAAAGATTTTTTATAGTGACCAGCATGTAATAGCATACAGCAATCTTGGAATAGGCCGTCTGATATACCAGCTTCCAATGCCACTTTGTAGAATGTTTATTAAGGAAATATTCGGTGAGAAGTCTCCTGACGATTTTGATGATGAGACTATTGCCACTATAAATAAATTTTTTGAAAACAGCCTGAATGTTTCAGAGACTTCAAGACAGCTTTATATCCACAGAAATACACTTGTATACAGGCTGGATAAGCTTGAGAAAAGCACAGGGCTTGATTTAAGGATTTTTGACGATGCAATTACATTTAAAATAGCTCTTATGGTAGTTAAATATATGAAGTACATGGAAACGTTTGAGTATTAGTTAAATTAATACAACATTTAATATGCCTTATACAGTAAAAAACGTGGGTTAGTGGATTTTAAATAACCTGCGTTTTTTATTTTTTCTTAAATTATAAGTTATAAAAAAAACAGTTTTTTTAATAGAATTTTTATAAAAAAATATCTTAAGAAAATCTTATATAGATTTAATGTATGCAAACTGATATAATCATACTGGGTCATTTATTACAGATTTAATATAGAAATGAGGTTAAGTATGAGGCAACAGGTTATATCAGAAAAGAAAATATTAATAGTGGAAGATGAAAAAGAAATAGCAGAATTATTAAAACTGTATCTTGGCAATGAAGGTTATGAAGTATTTTCTTTTACATCATCAGAAGGTGTGCTGGAATTTATATGTGAAAATGTGGTAGATTTAGCTGTACTAGATGTTATGCTTCCTGAAATTAGTGGTTTTACTCTTTTAAAAGAAATCAGAAAAAAGTGGTTTTTTCCTGTAATAATGCTTACAGCTAAGATAGAAGAAGCTGATAAGATACATGGTATTACATTAGGTGCAGATGACTATATAACAAAACCTTTCCATCCGCTTGAGGTTGTAGCAAGGGTAAAAGCGCAGTTGAGACGTGCAGGTGCATATAATACATCACTTTCAAAAGAAGAGGAATATTATAATATACGTGGACTGGAGGTATTTCCTGACAGACACAAAGTGGTACTCTATGGTGAAAATATTGAACTTACACCGATGGAGTTTTCCATTTTGCTTTATCTATGCCAGCATATAAACCAGGCAGTAACTTCAGAAGAACTGTTTGAACAGGTATGGGGTGAAAAGTATCTTGGCAATAATAACACAGTTTTTGCACATATTGCAAAACTGCGGGACAAGCTCCATGAAAATGCAAGAAAACCTAAATTTATCAAAACTGTATGGGGTGTAGGGTACCGTATGGAGGAATAGGTGTATGGATAAAAGAGTACAGCATGAAGTGTCAAGGGCACTTTTAAAGCGTTTTTTATTTCATATAGTTCTTTATGTATTATTTGTTTTAGTGGTAGCAGAAACAGGATGGTTTTATTGTAATTCAAAAATATGGTATCCCAGAGAAACTTTTTATACAATAATACACTTTATACATTATAACTTTGCATCAGTTTTTTTATTTACAATATGTTTTGGGGTTATAATTATTGCGTGTATACATTTCTTTATAATTGCATCAATGCTTGGCAGAATAACACAGGAAACAGAAAGACTGTACTCTGGCAGTACAGAAGCTGTAAAGCTTCCAGTACAGCTAAAAGAGATGGAAAGCCAGTTAAATTATATTATGGCAAATGTACGTAAAAGCAGGCAGGAGGCAGATGAAGCTGTACAGCGTAAAAATGACATGATTGTATATATGGCCCACGACCTGAAAACACCTCTTACATCTGTAATTGGATATATTACTTTAGTAAAAGATGAAGACGGGCTTCCAGATAATATAAGGAAGAAATATCTTGGCATAGCAATGAAAAAGGCAGAACATCTAGAAGATTTGATTAATGAATTTTTTGAAATTGCCCGTTATAATTTTACACAGATGGCACTAGAGTATTCAACAGTAAATCTTACTGTGATGATTGAGCAGCTTTTATATGAATTTAAGCCAGTATTTGCCCAAAAAGGACTTAGCTATAATACTGATATGGAAGCTGATATTATGGTTTTATGTGATGTTGAAAGGATGGAGCGTGTATTTGACAATCTTTTCAGAAATATTGTTAATTACAGTTATAAAAATACGGATATAGTAGTTTCGTTAAAAAATATTGATAAAAAACGTGTGCGTTTCATTGTTGAAAATCAGGGCAAGACAATTCCAAAGGAAAAACTGGAATGTATATTTGAACAATTTTTCCGTATGGACAGTTCACGTTCTACAGAAGCAGGCGGTGCAGGGCTTGGGCTTGCTATTGTAAAAGAAATAGTCAGTCTTCACAATGGTACTGTAGTGTGTGAGAGTGAGGATGAAAGAATCCGGTTTATAATAGAATTAAATAAATCATAAAGACAGAGTGTATTTTAATATGTTACTATTCACGGCCTATGCCGTGAATAGTAACATACAGCGCTTTACAGCGCTGAAATGCACACATTTTCTTTGTCCTGTCTATCATTCTCATTTTGAGTATCCCCAGAGGTTGCGCACCTGTGGCATTATATCATCAAGATTCCATGTTTTACTGCTGTTTTCTACACTATTTGGGTCTCTTACAATTACATTGCCATCTTTATCTGCTCCTGCAAGAACAATAAAATGCCCTGTTGTTGTAAAATCTCCTGGTCCCATACTGCATATAATAGGATTGCCTGAATACAACTCCGACAAAATACTTTCTTTTTCAAAATTTACATCATGGTATATTAATCCAGTTTTTTTAGCACCATCTGTCATTAGAGACCATGAAGAGCCTGAACCTTCAACATAAAATCCATTATTATCTGCCATTCTTGCAACTCTGTATGGATTCCATTTAGTTCTGCCTGACAGTCCGCAATTTACCATAGCAAGACATGTGGGCCCACATCCTGTAACAGCAATAAAATCATTGCCATATTGCCTGTAACCCCATCTTTTATCCCATTGCAGGAAAAGCGGAATCCCTTCTGTCTTTACATCTTTTTTTATATTTATGGATGCAGTGCTGTCTTTATATGTGAAATAATCCTGGACAAACTCTTTCGTTTCTGGATGTTTGTCAAAAAGTTCTATAAGGCTTTCAGGATATCCTTCTTTCTTAAATGTTTTGATAAGCTCTGTCTTCTGTCCTTCAGAAATATCACTGGAAATATTTTCATATTGGCTTACAGCATCATCTGAAGTTTCACTACTGCCAAGCAGGTCAAAAATAATAGTTGCTAAAAATCTTGAAATAATAATACATAGAGCTAAAAATATACAGAGTATAAATAAACCTATACATCCACGGGAATTTCTCTTTTTTCTGTGTATTTTATCCATATATACGTACCTCTCTTCCATTTTATATATTATTGGCATTTGTACTAGAATATATTTTACCAGACAGTACAAAAGTATCTTTCAAGATAGTCTTATGAAATACTTATTTTTTTCTTAAATTCTAAAAAAGATATTTGCCTGTTGACAGATATGCCAGAAGACAGTTTTAAATTGTAGTACAGATTTTTGGAAGATAAAGTTTTTCTTGTGGTAATCTGTAAACAATGGTATAATTAATGAAGATGGAGGATACTGGCTATATGGGAAAAAATTCTGATACAATACCAAACATTAAATATAAAGACTCTTTTTTTAGTGTATTATTTAATAATAAAGAAAATTTGTTAGAACTATATAAAGTGCTTCACCCTGAAGACGCAAAAGTAACAGTAAATGACATTGAAGTAATGACAATGAAAAATGTACTGTTAATACGCAGGTATAATGATGCGGCAATGAAAATAAGGGATAAACTTCTTGTACTTTCAGAACACCAGTCCACATTAAACCCAAACATGCCTGTAAGAATGCTTTTTTACATAGTGGAAGAATATGAGAAGATAATAAAAGAAAAAGGCATGATGAAAGCACTGTATTCAAGAAAACAAGTAAAACTTCCTGCACCTGAGTTTTATGTTATATATACAGGAAATGGAAAGTGTGCGGAATATATGTGCTTGAAAGATGCATTTCCAGATGAATATAAAGACAATGATTTTTTACAGCTTAAAGTAAAAGTAATAACTGATGAAGAAAAGCACAATATCCTTGGTGGTTATATCAGCTTTGTGAAAAAAGCAGAAGAACTAAAGCATACATCAGGATATACTTTTACTGATGCCCTTAAAGAGGCTATACAATGGTGTAAAAAGGAGGGCATACTTGCTAGTTTTATAGAAGAAAGGAGTGACGAAATGATGAGTCTTATGTTAGAGGAATGGAACATGGAAGATGCTTTGAAATATAACAGGGAAGATGCATGGGAAGAGGGTTTAGAACAGGGCAGACGGGAAGGCAGACGTGAGGGCAGACAGGAAGGCAGACGTGAGGGCAGACAGGAAGGCAGACAGGAAGGCAGACGGGAAGGCAGACAGGAAGGCATTAAAAAAGGTAAACAGGAAGGCATGGTTTATGCGTATTATGAAATGAACCTGGATACTAATGAAATAGCTAAAAAAATGCAACTTACAGAAACAGAGGTAATTGATATAATAAAGAAAAAGGATATATATTAATTGATCTCTAATAAGTAAGATAGCTCATATATACCTCTGTACTTATAGTATAAATATAAGTACAGAGGCTTTAATATTTTACATAGTGTTACTAGTTTTCACCATTTTGAAGCCGTTCAATGATACTAGCATTTTGGGTTTTTTGATAAATAAGAACAGGTGCAGTCATACACAAAACCAATGTGATACTAAATAAAATAAGATTATTCAGCCAGGGAATAGAAAAGGAAATCCTGTAAAGATTCATGGCATTAAAAACAGCATAACTAACTGGAAGCCCTGTCACTAATGAAATAATGATTGAAATAACTGCATATCCGCTCCCTTCTGCCCACAGCATTTTCTTTATCTGCTTTGTTGTCATTCCAATACTCTCCAGTACCGCAAATTCCCTTGAACGGTTCTGCACACCTGCTGCCATCATATTCAGATAATTTAATACTGCCAGTATTGCAATAATAAATCCAATGCTATTTCCTAATACTTTTAATTTAGTTTCAGAGTTTTTCATCTCAGCATAGAGTTCTAATTTTGATTCATATGAAATCTGCTGCTCATCTTTAAAAACAGCTTTCACTTTTTCTTCTGTCTCTTTTAAAAACGCATCTTCATATTGCACATTGATCAACTCTGTAAATAATTCTCCCATAAGTTTTTTTGCATATTTTTCGCTGACAATCATTTCTGGAGTAATTCCTCCAGCAAAAAATGCCGGATTTGACCAGTTATCCACTACAGCAGCTATCTGGATACTATGTTCTTTCGTTGGTTCTTTTCCGTCTGGAAGTGAAAAGCGTATGGTCTTTCCAGGGATTCCATAATCACCCTCCATAAGACTCAAAAACTTTACTGCCACAGTAATTTTTCCAGCTTCAAAAGCTTCCTTGTCCAATGTGTTCCCAATACTCTCATTCAAAACTTCAAACCCTTCTTCATCCACACTAATAAAGCGCGAAGTAAAATAAGTATTCTCCTGTTCTTTCTGATATAGCTCCATATCTTCTTCATAATTTCCCGGGCTGTATCTTGACTGGTATAACTCTTTATAATATTTTCCATATACATCTTCCTGATAAGGGACTACCACTTCAGCAGAAGTTACTTTTCTTACATTTTTCACACCATTTATCTGTTTTATCTGAAATATCTGCTTCTCAGTAATAACTTGTTTTCTGTTATCATCAAGGGTTGTCTCATTTTTAAATTGTATATCGTAATTACATGTTTCGTTTAAAATTCTTTTTGCGTCATTTTCACGGATAATTACATTTACAACTAAAAATATTGAAATAGCAATCGTAAAAGATGTAAAAATAACAATAGCCTGCTTTTTGTTCCGGAACATATTTTGAAAAGCCATTGAATATAGTCCTCCGCTTTCCCGCTTATAACTATTTTTTCTGCATGTTCCTGCATTATACCGGAGCGCTTCAATTGGAGAACATTCTCCCACTATTTTTGCAGGTTCCTGACAACTTATTAAATTGGTTAAAAATGCAAAACAGCCTGCTATCAAAAATATCCATATTTTTGCAGACACAACATCACTGCCGGAAAATACTGGATTTATAATCTGTAATAACTGTGGAATAATTATTTTAGCAATCATAAATGCTACAGCCAGTCCAAGAGGTATTCCAGCCAGACAATTCCAGACTGCCTGCTGATACACCATTCTCTTTAACTGGACAGATGTCATTCCGGCCGTCTTAAGCTGTCCATAATACCGGATATCCTTTGAAACAGAAATATATAGTGTATTATAGATAAACAAATATCCGCTCATAAAAATCATAAGTAACATAACAGCCAGCCCAATGACGACCTTACAAAAATTAGAAATTGTATCTGGATCAGCATCAATGTACTGGTTCCGGTCCATATCAATTTCATTCTGCATGGCAGTAATATCCTTTTCAGAGTATAACGGATTTTTTAATGTAATCTTTAAAGTTCCCTGTGTAAAATCTGTCTGCTTTACTCCTGTCGTTACAAAAAAATCTTTTGAAACATATCCTCTGTGGCTACCACTATAATCTGTATACCATCCGCAAAGGGTAAACTCTTTTTTCAGAAGTTCTTCATCCGGACTTGCTTTCAAAGTAAAGTAAGTGATTGGAAGTTTCATGCCAGTTTTCGGTTTTTGGATACCCATAGCTTTAAGTGTGTATCTGGAAAGCATAATTTCACTTCTGTCTTGTGGGTATTTTCCTTCATATTCCTCCAGGGCAGGAATGGTCTGCCTTGTCCAACATGTTTCATCCAGCCAGTAAAGCCTTGTCTTGTCCAGTAATTTATCCTGATATTGTTCTATAATTGCACACTTTACTGCTACGCCAGCATATTTTACATTGTCCATAGAACGGATTTTTTCTATCTGGTCATCTCTTGGCTCGCTTAACTCAATATCATAATCCATTCCCTGCGCACGGATCTGACGTTCAGAAACAGTACTCCAATAGCTTATGCCAAGCGCTAAAACAACTGCAATCAAAAATGTAGTTAAAAAAACCGCAAAAACTGTGAGAAAATTTCTCTTTTTATTTGCCGCATAAGTGGTTCTTGCTATTTCTCTGATTACTTTTTTATTCTTCACTTTTAGCATAGCCATTTCCACCTCCGCAGATTTTTCCATCTTCAAGACGTATAATCCGTTCCGCCATCTGGGCAATTTCATCATTGTGGGTAATCATTACAATTGTCTGCCCAAACCGCTGCCCTGTAGTTTTTATCAGTCCCAGGACATCCTGGCTGGTACGGCTGTCAAGATTGCCGGTTGGCTCGTCAGCAAGAATAATAGCTGGTTTTGTTGCCAGAGCCCTCGCCAGGGCAACTCTTTGCTGCTGGCCACCAGATAGCTGGCCAGGCATTGCATATTTCTTTTCTTTTAAACCCAACAGCGTAATAATCTGCTTTATATAATCCTGGTCAGGCTTTATGCCGTCCAGTTTAATTGGCAGGACAATATTTTCATACACATTCATAAATGGAAGCAAGTTATAATTTTGGAATACAAAACCAATTTTCCGTCTGCGGAATATTGTAAGTTCATCTTTTGTCATTTTGGAAATGTCTTTGCCATCTACCACAACTTTTCCAGAAGTAGGAACATCCAGCCCTCCAAGCATATGCAGCAGTGTTGATTTTCCGCTGCCAGAAGTTCCTACAACTGCAAGGAACTCTCCTTCTTTTACAAAAAGATTAATTCCATCCAGAGCCTTGACCTGAATTTCGCCCATATCATAATGTTTCTTTAAATTTTCCGTTGTTAATATGTTCATATTGCACCTTCTTTCTTTGCTTTTGTATTTCCTAGAATAACAAAAGATTCTTTCTCAAATCTTTCTGAAAGGTGACAGTTTTGACATATTCTGGCTGTATTCATGAAAACTCATACTTTATAACGTGATAAATATAGCTGTACTATCGTGCCTTTTCCAATTTCAGATTTTATCTTCACATACCCGCCTTGTTTAGAAAGGACTTCCCTTACCAGATAAAGCCCGATTCCAAAACCAGGCTCACTGCTTACATCTTTGGAACGGTAAAACCTTTCAAATACCATCCCCTGTTCTTCTTTCCTGATTCCAATTCCCTGGTCCTTTATCTGAATACATACAAATGACTCATACAGGATTACACACACTGTTATATTAGAATTTTCAGGGGAGTATTTGACAGCATTATCCAAAACATTTCCGACTGCTTCCGTTGTCCACTTTTTATCTGCAAAACAAAATGTCCCTGTTTCTTCCAGGACAATATTGATTTTCTTTTTTATTGCAGCCAGTTCAACCATCTGGCAGGCTATATTAAGCATTTCTTCCACACTTGTCCTTTCTGGATGAACGGAAATCATTTCCTGTTCTGCATAAGATGATTTCACCAATTCTTTCATAAAAAAATCCAATTTATCAGACTGCTTTTGAATTTTATCCGCCAAATGCATAGCATCACTATCTAAATCCTGCTCCTGTAAAAGTCCAGCATACAGCATAATATTTGTAACAGGAGTTCTCACCTGATGGGAAATATCTGAAATCAAAGATTTTATAGTATCTCTTTCCTGCTCTGCTTTCCTTTGGTTCATTCCAGATATCTGAACCACTCTGTTTAAACGCTCCAAAACTGCTGCTTCCATAGATTCATCATAAACTGTATCCTGGACTTCTCCTCTAATTGCTTTATCCAATTTCTGCAGTATCACCTGATAAACTGTTCTCATTCTGCTTTGATAATACTGTCTTAGCAATACGCATACTAAAACACAGACTATCAATATAATTGTCACTAATGCAATATATCTGTCCATCAAAATTTCTCCCACATATATCCTTTTCCATAAACTGTTTTAATGTAAGAAGGTTTTGATGGAATATCTTCCAATTTATCACGAAGCCGGCGGATGCCTACCGACAAGGCATTATCTTCAACATATTCTGTTCCTTCCGGCCACACCCATTCAAGCAGACGTTCCCTGGTTAAAATCTGCCCTGCATTGAAAACCAGTAAATATAAAATCCTCTGTTCTGTCTTACTTAGTTCAATAGAATTGCCTTCTTTATAAAATTTCATTGTGTCAAAATAAAACTGGAATATGCTGTCCCTGTATTCTGGCCGCTGTTCCCCGCCATTCCGCCGGAGCAGCGCCCTCACCCTTGCACGAAGCACCATCAGGCTGAATGGTTTTGTTATATAATCATCCGCTCCACATTCCAGTCCCTTCACGATATCCATTTCCATGTCTTTGGCTGTCAATAATGCAATTGGTATCCGGCTTGACCTGCGTATCTGTCTGCAAAATTCTAAACCACTTCCATCTGGGAGGTTAATGTCCAGAATAAGCAAATCAAATATTCTTTTTTGTAACATATTTTTTGCATCAATAATTGTCTTGCAGAGTACAAATTCAAAATCTTTGCTATTTAGAGACAGGCTAATCCCTTCTGCTAAATCCTCATCATCTTCTAATATCATAATTATCTGTTTTTCATCATGTTTAGTTCTTTGCATCCTGTAAAGCTCCTGTTTGCAATTTTTCTGACAATATTATATTAAAAACTTGTATAGAAATCAACTATTGTTGGGTATCTGGATAGTGTAACTTTACCTGG
>DKXQ01000263.1:859-16887 GCA_002493085.1 Lachnoclostridium sp. UBA7122 | reverse complement strand
AGCTTTAGAGTATATGGCTCTGGCGGTTTCAAAATTTTTCCAGCCGGCAGCGGCCTCATATACTGCCTTTTGGAAAAATTTTTGAAACCTGCCAGAGAAAACAGCCAAAATGTATATTGCATGGCAATTTTCCTAAATACATGTTTACTATTGTTTTATCTGCTGCTGGAATCTTTCATTTGCCTTAAGGCTTATACGGAAAAATCTTTTTAAAAGCTGTACCCTGTCAAAAGGAATAAGTGGATACAGGTATCCTCTTCCTGCAAATGTTTTGTTTAAAAGGAGCGCTGCCAGTATTATAACTGTTCCAATTACAAAGCCCCATATGCCAAATAGTTCAGTAACAACAAGAAGCAGTATCCTGCTGAATTTAAGTGCATAGCCAAGTTCCATGTTGCTCTGCGTATAGTTTGCCACAGCAACAAATGCCATATAAAGCATTATTTCTGAATTAAACCATCCAGACTGCACTGTATAATCGCCAAATACAATTGCTGCAACTACACTTAAAGGCGTTGAAAGCATTGACGGTGTATTCACTGATGCCATTTTAAGCCCGTCTACTGCAAGTTCAAGTATAAGGAACTGTATTAACGGATTAACATTTATATCATCTTTAATCATTATAAAGTCAAATCCCTTTGGTATCCAGTCCGGGTTTTCCACAAAAAGCAGGAACAGAGGAGTCATAAATAAGGCAAGCAGGTTTGTAATCATTCTTGTAAGCCTTAAATAAGTTCCTGTAACTGGTGGAAAGTAATAATCATTTGCATCCTCTATAATATCAAAAAGCGATGTAGGTATAACCATTACTGATGGTGAATTGTCAACAACAACTACAACACTTCCTTCTAAAAGGCTTGCGGCTGCTGTATCAGGTCTTTCTGTATACTTAAACTTAGGATATGGATTGTACCAGTGCCCTGGAAAAAGTGCTTCTGCAAGACTTTCCTGGTTCATTGTCAGGGAATCTACATTTATGCTTTTAATCCTGTTTAATACCTTTATTATAATATCCTCATTAACCCTGTCCTTCATATAGCCTACTGCCACATCGGTACGTGAACTCCTGCCTACCCTCTGTATCTCAAATATAAGGCTCTCATCCCTTATGCGCCTTCTGATTAACGCAGTATTTGGAAGCAGTGATTCTACAAAGCCGTCCCTTGAACCCCTTAATACTTTGTCCTTGTCAGGCTCTTCAACACTTCTTGACGGATACTGCCTGGTATCAATAGACAAGATTTTTTCATAGCCCTCTATTACAAAGCATATAAGCCCAGACAGCACTGCATCTTTAAATGCCTGTTCATCTTCAACAGGATTGACACTTGCAAACGGCAGGCAGTTCTGCATAAAACCCTGCATGTCCTGCGGCATGCTGTCTTCACCTATTGAATAAAAATACTCCATTATTTTTTCACTTAAATCACTGTCTAAAAAACCATTTACAGCAACTAAGATAATCTGTTTTCCAGCAACAATTATATTCCTCTGTATTATATCAAAAGTAACACCAATATTCAAAAGTTTTATAACTTCATTCCGTCTTTCATCAATACTGCCTGTAAATATACTGCTCATAAATACCTCATTTCTGCATGCCTCCCGGCTGCCACTTTACATCTTTTTTAAGTATGCACATTTTAAAGGCGTGGTATTCACACTTTTGTATAATTAATATATGAAATACCTAAATATAATTGTAACACCAGGCTTTTTTATGAATATTATATATAAAACAGTTTTTCAGGTATACTATGGCAAATAATTGTTGTAATCTTTACTTACTATCCTCTATAGCATGCCAGCTCTCCGGATGTCTCAGCCATGAAGAACTTGAAGTACTTTCTGCTGATTTAACAACACTTGGATATATGATTGAATCTTTGCTGGCGCATAAAAATAATACAGAGTGTTAAACAAATAACAGGCACTTTTAAAAGTGCCTGGACATTGCTGCTATTCTAATTTGCCTATTCCTTCTGCAATCTGGCTCACTTTCCATGATTTTAATATTCTAAGCGAAAGCAGCACGCATATAGCCAGTGCAGCAGATGAAATTGTTAAAAACGCTGTATAATCCCATTTAAATGAATGTCCCATAGCGTACATATCTGATATATTATAGAGATATTTTGTTACAGGCAAAGATAGTATCAATGCCACTAAGATGGCAGTTAAGCCAAGTATTGTATTTTCAAAAACCATCATTTCTTTTACCATTGCAATACTCATGCCTGCTGCACGCAGCATACATATTTCCCTTGTCCTTGTCTGCATACGGTATTTTAAATTGTTCACCATATTAATCATCATAAGCACAAATGCAGTTATTGCTATGCCATAGATATAGACCATCTGCTTCCGGTAAAACATTTCATTCTGTTCAATCTGGTATATCATGCTTCTGGCAATTACATTACTATTCTGGCTGCATATATTTATAAGTTGTTGTTCTAGCATATTCTGGCTTTTAGTATCCATATTTTTTTTGCCATCTATATACATGCACTGTATGCCGCTGTCTGGTGCTATTTTTTGTATCTGGCTGTCGCTTGTAATTAACATAGGATAAATTGTCTTATTATAATCTTCCATATAAGAAAATGACACAACAGCTTTAATTTTATATGTTTTATATATATAATCTGCATCTGTATCTTTAAACTTAAGATACTGTAAAGAACCAGTCTCTAAATCTTTACGGTATTTTATCTTAATTGTATCTCCTGCTTTATATTGCATAAGTGGTGTTCCTTCTTTGTAAAAACCGGGAAACTTGTTTTCCTTATTCTTATCATCCATACGCAGCACCAGCAGTACAATTTCATTGTCTTTTATGCTTAAAGGATTAAAGCTGCCTGAAGCCACATATTTCTGTAACTTTTTCAGAACCTCCGTATTATATCCATAAATCATTGACTGGAAAACATAGTCTGACCCATCATGCCCTGCCAGGCTATAGCCGTTGTATTTTTTAAAACGCCTGTTCATATCGTCATAATATTCACTATTGCGCTTTCTGTCCTTTTCATCAATTACACGTATTGGAAGCCCTGATGCTGTCTTAACCACAGCAACTTCTTTAATTTTTTGGATTTCTTTTACATCCTGCCTTGGAACTCCCTGTTTTACAGAATCAAATCCAAGCATAGTTACAGTATACTCACCATTCAGGTAATTCATATCCTTTGTATCTTCCCTGAAAGTCTTTAATGTTCCTGCCCTGTAAGCAAGTCCTGTAAATAAAGTTATCCCAAGACATATAGTAAGGACTGCAAAACAACTTGTTTTTAAATCTTTCATTATATATTTTCCTGCCATCTGGAAAAGTGTAGAAGTTTTGCCACCAGATTTTCTTATTCTAAATATGCCCTGTTTTCCTGCCTTGCCTGTTACTGTTTCTGAAATTAATTCTATAACAGAGCCAGTTATAATCTTTTTTCCAGCTATGTAACCTGTCAGTCCCACTAATACAGTTAAAACTGCTGTACCTGCCAAAATCTGTATAACTGGAATTACAGGAACAAATTTTATCCTTTCGTTATAAAAGTAAATTTCAAGTTCCATATCGCCAGATATTTTTATAACAAAGAAAGAAATTAACAGCCCTGCCATAATCCCAAACGGAATACTTATAATATAAATATGATAAAGCCCGGCAAGCATCATCTTAAGCAGTTCTTTTTTCTTCATTCCGACAGCCCTTAAAATACCATACTGCTGTTTTCTGGCAATAAGTGCAGTCCTGTAAACGCCATAGAATATTACCATGCATAAAAATATAATTACTCCTGTTACCCTGGCATCTGTCTTATAAAGCCCGCTAAAATCTTCCATTCCAGGACATTGGCTAATCCGTTTTTTATTAATGCCAAGTTCTTTCATAATGCTTTTTATTTTGGGATAATAGCCATCTTCATCTTTAAACTTTAGATAAGCAATATACTTACCATTATAATGGCTTTCAAAAGCTGTATACAGCCTGACCAGTCCAGCTCTTTTTGAAGACAGCATATCAGATAATATTCCTACAAGTTTCACTTTTATTGTCTTATCAGTATAATTATTCCTGATAGTAAATGTCTTTCCAATCTCTGGTTCAAGTCCCAGATTAAGAAAGACCCATTTTTCTGCTACAACTTCTCCATAGTGCTCTGGCAGCCTGCCTTCAATAACCTTTGCCATCATAGTTATATATGAAGAATCCCCCTTGTCCATAAGCAGCCTCTGGTTATTGTATCTGTAATCAGAATCTTCCTGCCCATAATCTGCTGTTAAAGAAATATTAACAATATCCTTATCTTTTCTTAAATATGACAACTGTTTTTCTGAAAGGCTTTCAATATAGCAGTCTGATGGTGTATAGTACATTTTATCCTGTATACTGGCAACTTTGTGATTTGTATGAAGTAAAACCATCATTACAGATAAAAGCATAAATGCCAGCACAAAACTAAAAAATACTGCCAGTGTATTTTTCTTATAACTTTTTATAAAATATAAATGAAGTTTTAATTTTTTATTATTCATATATTATCTGCTCCGTTTCTAACCAACAATTTTTCCATCTTCAATCCTTATAATCCTGTCTGCAAGCTGTGCAATTTCCTCATTATGCGTAATCATAATTATGGTCTGTCTGTATTTTGCACTTGTAATTTTAAGAAGTTCTATAACATTCTGGCTTGTAACAGAATCAAGGCTGCCTGTAGGCTCATCTGCAAGTATTACTGATGGCTTTGTTGCAAGTGCCCGGCATGCTGCTGCCCTCTGTTGTTCCCCGCCAGACAGTTTGCCCGGCAATTCTTTAAGCTTTTTTTCTATCCCAAGTATTTGTACTATTTCTGAAATATAATCTTCATCAGGCTGCCGTCCATCCAGTTTAAGTGGCAATACTATATTTTCCCATACATTTAACATTGGAATAAGATTGTACTGCTGGAATATAAACCCAGTTTTTCTTCTTCTGAATACAGTAAGTTCATTATCAGACAGTGCTGAAAGTCTTTTATTATCTAAAATAATCTCACCACTTGTAGGTACATCAAGACCTCCAATCATATTCAGAAAAGTTGTCTTGCCACTTCCTGAAGAACCCACCACTGCCAGAAACTCTCCACGTTCTACTTTAAGATTAATACCATTCAGGGCGTATACTTCAGTCCCACCCTTGCCATAAACTTTCTTTAAATCCTTTGTTTCTAAAATTAACACTGTTATCCCTCCTCTTTATATAAAAAAAGCCTGTAACAAAGTTATAAATACAGCCAGATATGGCTAAGCTATAACTTTATACAGACTATAACATAATAATATCTCAAAACAGTTTCTATAATATCACAGTTTTGAGATATTTACGAAACTTTGTCTTTTAGCAGGTACATAGAAAAGCAGCTTCCTTTATTCTCTACTGAATCTACTTTAATATAACCACCCTGTGCTTTAATCACTTCCCTTGCAATATAAAGGCCTATGCCAAGCCCTGCTTTTTCACTGGCAGCCTCTGAACGGTAAAACCTTGTAAATATATTTGCCTGTTCTCTTTCTGGAATACCAGTTCCCGTATCTGATACCCTTATGCACACAAAAAAAGAATATGCCTTTACACTAATGGAAACACTTCCTCCAGCTCTGGTATACTTTAATGCATTGTCTACTACATTGGCAACCGCTTCTTTAGTCCACTTTAAATCAAATACTGCACTTTCATCTGACATTTCTATACTAAACTGTATCTGCTGTTTTAATGCCTGCTTCTGGAACTGGTTTGTAATTGAACTCAAGACAGGCATAATTTTTTGTTTTTTTAAGGTTACATTAATAATTCCTGTTTCCATGCGCGAAAGCTTTTCTAAAAAACCAGTTAAAAAATCAAGCTCTTCTGCTTCCTTGCGTATAATTGACAGACACTCTGCTGTTTCACTGTTGTTTACATATAATTCCTGCTGCTCTTCTAATAATTGTGAATACAAAATTATATTGGCAATATGCGTGCCTGTCTGATGTGATATATCTGATATCTGTGCCTGTATCTGTTCTTTTTCACTTAAAAGCTTCTGGTACGACATCTGGCAGTCACATAAATACCTCCACATACTGTTTTCAATTATAGACATTTTTGATTCATTTAATGATATATCATTAAACTTTCCTGTAATGGCATTATCTAGCATTTTCTGGATATTACCCATAAGATTCTGCTCTCTTTTTACAAAGAAGGCTATAATAAAAAAAATAGTACATATATAAAATAATGCCATGTATTCCTCCAATACATCATATCTGCCATGTATATCCTATCCCATATACAGTCTTAATATATTCTGGATGCTTTTGCGTATTTCTTAATTTATTTCTAAGACGGTTTACTACAACAGTAAGCGCATGTTCTTCAACAAATTCTGTATCACCTTGCCATATATAGTCAATAAGCTGGCTGCGGCTGACACTTTTCCCCCTGTTTTCAAGCAGACAGCGCAGCAGCTTCTGTTCAGTCCTGCTAAGTTCAACCGGATTTCCATTATTTATAAATTCCATCCGGACAAAATCAAAATAGTAACCGTCAATCTGGAACACTTCTTCCTGGCTGGTCTTGTCCCTAAGCTGGACCCTGACCCTTGCACGCAGCTCCATAAGACTAAAAGGTTTCGTTATATAATCATTTGCACCTGATTCTAAACCCATCACAATATCTGTCTCAGATTTATCTGCTGTAAGTATAATTACTGGCACTTTGCTCCGCTTCCGGATTTCTGCAACAAAGCTTATCCCATTGCCATCAGGAAGATTTACATCTAATATAGCCAGTGAAATCTTATACTCATTTAGTATTTTTTCTGCTTCTATTATAGAAAATGCCTGATGGCAGTAATACTCTTTCCCAAGTGCAATCTTTATTCCGTTGTTAAGATTTTTATCGTCTTCTACAATTAAAATTTGTTCCAATTCAATCATCTTCTATCTTTTATGTTTTTTATAAGTCTGGCTTCATTACATGGAAATATTTTGCATTAACTTCTTTAACCAGCCATACACCATTTGCAGATAAAAAAAACTTATAGCCATCTATGTACATATCACCACTACATATTTTTAAAACTACAGGGCTTCCATGCCTTTTTCCAACTTTTAAAGCAGTTTCAATATCTTTTGACAGATGTACATATAGCCGGCCCATAGGTTTAAGCCCTTCGTTTTTTATATTGTCCAGAAATTTTTTAGCAGTTCCATGATATAAGAATTCAGGTGGTTTCTGTTCCTTCAGTTCTACATCTATGGGAATACTGTGCCCCTGGTTTGCCCTTATAAGTGTTTTATGCTGGTTAAAACTATACCTTTGTTTGCTGTCAGTTGCCACAATCTTTTCCAGAATATCCATATTAATGCTTCTGCCTGTATTATTAATTCCATCCAGTAATTCATTTACATCAGCCCACCCATGTTCATCCAGTGTAATAAAAATTTTTAATTCATTGCTGGTGCCGGCACAAATACTTATCTCTCGTTGCCATGCCGCCACGTATATGCCGTTCGGCTTTATTTACATCAAGAACCTGTCTGACCTGTTCAGCAAGAGGATGGTTAATAGCCGGAAGCCGTTCAGTTAAATCTGCTTGTGTCAATTTAGTTCCAAAAAAAATTAAAAAAATTTCGATTTAATTATATTAATCCCCTATAATACCTTTAATAGTTCAAATTTTGTACAAAAATAGATTATTTACCAACAGCCACTTAGCATATAAATTCTTTCCTTATCTCATCTGCTGCTACTGCCGCTGAAAGACTATGGAGTGTATCATAACATTTTAAAACTTTGTTTATATTATACTTCTTTTGTATTTCGCATGGTTTTCTATTTTCATCTAATGAAATATACATAAAAATATAACCACCCCAGTACATAACCTGTGACATTTTCTCATTCTGCGGCTGTCCGTAATCCTGTGGATTAATACCATATTCCAACTCCAGGGAATGCAGCAGGTACTGTTTACTCTGTGCCACATCATTAAAATTCCAATGGAACAAGTTATCAGCCGTTTTTGAATTAAGCCACAGACGCATAAATGTCACTGGTTCATATCCTCTTTGAACTGAAAGTTCCAGCACCCCTGCAACTTTCCTGCAAAGTGCTTTTTCTTCAAAGCCAGGCATTCTTCTCACCTCCCATTATTTTTACGTATTAATTCTATTGCCTTTTTACTTGCAAGTTTTCTGTCTTCAGTCATTTGCAGGTAAATATTTTGGCGTTCCAGCCCTTTAAGCTCCTTTGCTTCCTTAAACCTGACTGCATTTTCCATTGCAGCATCATTCTTAAAAACAACCTGGCAACTGTAATTCATGCAGTTTATAATATGTATTGCCTGTTGTTTTGATAAAAAACCATCTGAATACATATCAAGTGTTACAAATAATTTATCATCAGCCGTTGGACCACAAATAACATCATATAAAGTATCATCAAAAGGAAGTTTCCCTTCATGTGTCCGGTAAAACACAACATAATCAAGCCATTCCTCATCTGCTAATAGTTGTTTTACATTTAATAATGATAAATCTGCTTCATATACATTTACAATAGATATATTTTTATTACATGCCCATTTCTGTGCCATCTTTTTATCTTCTGTCATATAAAAACCCTTACCAAAATCCACATCTGCCCGTCCTTTTTGTGATAAAGGTTTCTTTATTACCATATCCGAACCATGATATAGAATCATTTTATATACCTCTTTTCTTAATACAAAACTTATTATTCCGTCACTTGTTCCAATAATATTATACTCTGTCTGGTCTAAATAATCCAATAATATTTCTATTGTTTATGGAATTTTAATAACAAAAAGCCCTGTTTGCACAGAGCTTCTTGCATAAATACCCAGCCTCATAAAAATTTATCTTTCTTCTGGCAATAATTCCTGGATTAGTTCCTCTAAAAAAGGCCTGTCTGTTTCTGCTCTTTTTAAATCGTCTATCCTTCCAGCAGAAACTAAAATATTGCTTAATCTTATAATAATATCCATACCTATACCAATGCCTTTTTCTATTCCCCTGTTTTCAATCTGGTCTAAAACTTCACACATATTAACAGCCTCCTTTCCCATAATATTGCAAACGTCCACAAAACGTCTGTCATCTGTTAATACTGCCATTAATTCTAATAATTCATGTACATGTTTAATAGTTTCTGGTTTTGCCACATAACAGTTATTTTTTCTCATCTGTACAAAATAATCAGCAACAATACGGAAATCACTTTTAAATAAAGATACTTGTTTTTCTGTTAAATAAGCTATCTCAAACAAATTTATTTTATAATCATTTACATAAGGCTTTAATTCTTCTGGAATATCTAAGCAGCCATACAGCGTCCGTGGTTTATCCCAGTGTTTTTTATAACCAAAATATAAAAATAAAGTAATGACTGGATAACGTGGTTTTCTTCTCCTGCTTATCTTTTTTGTTCCATCTTTACCTGTAATTTCTTCATAATCTGCTAACATCTGCCGGCGGTATTCAGAGCCATCATACCCCATACCACGCAGTGGCGCATCTGTATCTGGCATTGTCTGGTTTTCATAACCAAAACAGGCAATCCTGATATTGCTGTTTTTCCAGTATTTTGCAGCATCACGCTCCATTTCATGCAGCTTTCCTTTGTCAGCTTTATAATGGTAACGTACTACAGCAGCTTCCAGTTCATTTTCTTTGACAACCTGTTTTCCATTAAATAAAAGTACATTAATAATATCAGCAAATACATCATTATAAGCTTCCAGTGTCTTTTCTGTAATATCCTTTTCTCCCATTAACTATCCTCCGTTTTATACAGTATAATCCAGAATTGAAGAAATCTCAAGCCATTTGCCAGAATCTGTTTGTTCTAAATAGTCCAATAATATTTTTTTGTATATTACACTTGTTAATTTAATACATTACAATATCAATAATATCAATCTTATATTTATCTTCTTCAAAAATTTGCTATGCTTTTTGTCAAGCGGATATTCGCAATCCGCATTGCCTGCAAGCAGGCATTAGCTACTTGCCCACCGCTTATGTTTTCACAACATAGAAGCGGCGGGCTTACTTGATGAGGTTAAATCCTTTGGCTGTTATTATTTTTATTCTTGTAAATTAGGTCAAATATATCTTCAAACTTCCATATAATTTTTAATCTTTCTTTTGAATACACAATTACCTTATCTATAAATGCTTCCTGCACCTCTTTTGTAAGTTCCTGTATATTCTGGTATTTATAAACTAAATCCCTGAATTTTTTTATCTTATTATGCTCTTTATCATTTTGCATTTGTTCCAGCTTTGCACTTCTAACCATTTCCTCATACTGCTTTATCTGTTCTGATACTGCCTTTTTCTGGTCAAGGTATTCTTCTTTTGTAAGCTTTCCATTTTTATATTGTTCATACATTGATGTCTTTGAAAAAGATAATTTTTCCAGTGTGTTTTCATATATCGGAATATTATCCTGCACAGATACATTATTTAATGGCATGGCATCATATATCTTTTGAAATTCTGTAAATTCTTTTAAATGCAGTTTTAATTCTTCAAGGACAATTCCCTGCAATATATCTGTTTCATATCTTGCTTTGTAACAGTCTGCTTCTGGGTTTACGCTGCCATAACGGCAGTAATAAAATGTTTTATTGCTGCATTTAGACAATTTCCTGCCACACAATCCACAGATAAAAGGATTATACCTGTTTATTTTATATGAACTTTTTTCAAAGTTTAACATTATGTTTTGTACCTTTTTAAACATTTCAGGGGGAACTATTGCTTCATGTGTGCCTTCAACCCTTAGCCAGTCCTTTTTATCTACTTTTGTATCCTTGCCATATACTCCTTTTAATGTTCTTTTTAAAGACACCATTACCCCTGTGTATCTTTCATCTTTTAAAATTGCTATAACTTTTGAATTATCCCATCCTGTTATTTCATTAACTTTCCGCCAGTCCATGCCTGTTTTTGTATTTATTGCATATTGTGCTGGTGATGGTATGCATTGTGCATTTAACATTTCTGTAATTTTAAGCCCGGACATTCCTGCTAGCCTTAATTCAAAAATCTGCCTTACGACAGGCGCTGTATCTGGGTTAATTACAAGTTTATGCTTGTCCTGTCTGGATTTCATATATCCATATGGTGCATTTGCACTTGCAAACTCCCCCCTCTCTGCCATTTTCCTGCGCACATTACGCAGCTTTTTTGATGTATCCCTGCTGTAAAAATCATATATTACATTCTTAAAAGCAACATCAAGCCCAGCTGCCCGGTTTATATTTTTACTGCTGTCATAATGGTCATTTACTGAAATAAAACGTATTCCAAGCTTTGGAAAAACCTGTTCAATATAATTCCCAGTTTCTACATAATCCCTGCCAAGACGTGAAAAATCTTTTACTATAATACAGTCCACAAGATTATTTTCTGCCATTTCCATCATTTCCATAAACCCAGGACGTTTAAATTTTTTTCCAGAATATCCATCATCACATTTTTCTGTTATTTCATATTTATCAAAGCCTTCCTGTCCTCCTGCAAACTGTTTATGGATAAATTCATATAACAGGTTTCTCTGGTTTGTAATACTGTTGCTTTCAATTTTCTTTGAATTTATGCTTACATCATCATCTTCACGGGAAATACGGATATACATTACTATCTGGTATACTTTTGCTTTTAAAAGTCCTTTTTTAACCATTGCTTATATCCCTTCTTTCTTCCAGGATACCATACAGTTTTTTAACTCATCTTCAAATGTATACTGGATGGATATTCTTTTTCCTTCATAGACTGTAATGCTTTCAATTAATTTTACAACCATGTCCCTTGTTATTTTATCCACATCTGCCATACTACGGATTAAGTCTGCCATATCTCCTTCAGTTTTAAAATCCTTTTCCAAAGACTTTTTAACCACTTCCAGCTGCACAAGTTCTTTCTTTAATTCCTCTGATTCTGTGGCGTACCTGCGCCGTATATCAAGATATTCACTTCCGTCTAAAATACCTTTCTTAAAATCTTCATATAAGCCCTCTTTCATATTTTCCAGTTTTGTAATTTTGCCCTTTTTGCTTTGTATCTGTAAATAAACATTATTATACTGGCTTTTTGCGGCAGAAGTCCTATTTATATCTGATATAATTTTCTCTGTATTAATAAAAGTTTTTAACTGTAACTGCAAAGCACCAGAGGTGGCATTATCTAATTCATTTTTATAGATTGACACCTTGCTGCATTCTTTCTGGGACTTATTTTTATAGCCGCAGCACTGGTAAACTGCATACCTGCGTTCATTTGCTTTCCCTTTATTTTTAATTCTTTTTACCAGTTTCATTGCCATGCCGCATTTTCCACACCTTAACTTCCCTTTAAATAAATTTTCAGGTTTATAACAGCCATAACTTCCATTGCTTTTTTCCCATTTTATATGGTTTTCTTCCCTTAATTTTTCAACCTCCGAAAACTCCTCCCTGCTAATAATTGCATCATGTGTATTGTTTATAACAAAACATCTGCTTTCATCTGCTTTTTGTTCTTTATTCCCTCCTTCTGCCAGGCTGTATGTTTTTCCACATACCATATCACCTGTATAAACCCTGTTTTCCAAAATACGTTTTATTATAATGCCTGTCCATACTGAATTTTTATGGCGTTCTTCTTTGATTTCCCCTTTTTCATACTGGTAACGTGCCGGGCATGGGATTTCTTTTTTATTTAACTGTCCTGCAATGCTTCCAAGACTTTTTCCCTGCCTGTACCATTTAAAAATATCCTTTACATTGCAGGCAACATCAGGGTCAATTATAAGATGCCCTTTTGTTTCCAGGTCTTTTTTATAACCATATGGAACATACCTGTGCCTGTATGCCCCCTGTTTCATTCTTATCCTAATAGCACTGACAGCTTTTTTGGAAATGTCTTTAGAATAACTGGCATTTATCAGGTTTTTTAATGGAATTACCATACCCTCATCTGATGCATCAGGGTGTATACTGTCATACCCATCTAAAACAGATATAAAGCGTACTTTATAAAACGGGAATACCTGTTCAAGATAATTTCCTGCTTCTAAATAATTTCTCCCAAGCCTTGATAAATCCTTTACAATAACACAGTTTAACTCCCCCTGTTTTATTTTATCTATCATTTCATTAAATGCCGGCCTGTTAAATGTAACACCACTTTTTCCATTATCTACAAATAATTCATACGAAGAAATTTCCATATTCTCTTTCACAAATAACTCTAAAAGTGAAATCTGGTTTTCTATACTTTCGCTGTCAGCTTTTCCACTGTCCTCAGCAGACAGCCTTGCATATAAAGCAGCTTTATAAACTTTTTCTTTATCTTTCTGCTTATCCCACAATAATACACTCTCATGTTTATTACTAAGAACTGCGGCAGTGTTTAACCTCGGCTTCCTTGCCATTTTACATTGCCTCCTTCCTGGTATCTGCTGTAAGACATTCCAAAATATCCTTTAGCTGGTCTCCAAAAGTATAACGTATCTTTATTCTGTTTCCTTCATATATAAGAATCCTGTCAATAAAAATAACAGCAGCTTCCCTGGTAAGTTCTTTTAGTTCCTTATATTTTTTAAAATATTCCATCCATTCATACTTTGGATTCTTATTATCTGCCAGTTTCCTTTTCTCATCATTATAAAGGCTTATGGCTTCTTTAGCTTCTTCTATCCTGTTATTAAACTCTGTTTTAAGGCTCTGGTACTCCTCCCTGTCCAGTATTCCATCTTTAAAATCTTCATATATCCCAGATTTTAATTCTGCCGCTTTCATTAATTCTTCCTGCTTACATAAAATATGTGCATTTAATTTTTTAACCTGTATTTCATTTAACTGTACTTTATCAATTTTCCCTAAAACATCTTCCACATCCAGAACTGTCCTGATATGGTATTTTAGTTCCTTAAATACTGTATCAAACAATACTTTTTCACTTATCCTGTGTCCAGAACATCCTTTGACTTCTTTATTTGTTTTACACACATAATATACATATTCATTTGGTATATCATCTTTATGTTTTTTTCTTCCCTTGCAAATCTTGTGTATCATTGGTTTACCACAATTACCACAATATATTAACCCGCCCAGTAAATAAATCCCTTTTCCTGATGGCGGACGCCTGGTTTCCCGTTCCATAATCCTTTGTATTGTATCATAATAAAACTTGTCTATAATTGCTTCATGTGTATTATCCGCCCGTATCCAGTCTTTTTTATCTTTAACTTCCATCCTCTTAATTTTATGGTTAGGAGTACCCCGTTTCCCTTGCACTAAAACACCAGTATAAAGCTCATTTCCCAATATACGCAAAACTGTACCGGCTGCCCATTTAGCCTTTTTATTTGTTTTAAAACTTGTCCTGAAATTCTCTCCCATGCTGGTCTTATATTCCATCGGGGAAAGAATATGGCTGTCATTAAGCTTGTCCGCAATAGCGCCTGGACTCATTCCGCCTAATTTCATATTAAATATATCACGTATAACACCTGCTGCAAACTCATCTACAACCAGCTGGCCTTTATTAGTTTCAGACTTTCTGTATCCATACGCTGCAAATGAACCAGTAAATTCCCCTTTTTTACGCTTTGCTTCCAGATTACTTCTTATTTTAACAGATAAATCCCTTATATAAGAATCATTAACCAGATTTTTAAATGCTGTTACAATTTCGGAATTATTTTCATTGATACTGTCGTAGTTATCATTTATAGCAATAAAACGGACACCAAGTATTGGAAATATTTTTTCAATATATCTTCCAACTTCAATATAGTTTCTGCCAAACCTTGATAAATCCTTTACAATTACGCAGTCTACTTTCCTGTCCCTGATATCTTTCATCATTGCCTGGAACTCTGGACGGTTAAAATCCACACCACTGTACCCGTCATCTATGCGTACAGATACCACTTCAATATCCTTTTGTGACTCCAGGTAATCCTGGACCAGACTTTTTTGATTAGAAATACTGTTGCTTTCCTGCCTGCTGCCAGCAGCAACATCACCATCTTCCTTTGATAACCTCAAGTAAATGGCACCATTGTATTTTTTAGAAAAATTTTCTTCCATAATGGAACACCTCTCTCTTATAGTTTATCAAAGAATAATATACTATAAGTAAAAACTATCTGCCAGGACAGTCTTTAGTGTTCCACTGGATTGATTCTTAATTATAGTATACCACTCTTTTTTTATTTTTCAACATTAATTTTAAAAAGATGCTGCAACCAGAATACCAAAAACTTCATTTATGCTCTTTCCCTCTGTGTACTCATTCATAACAGCAACATTGCCATTTCTATGTATATAAAGGTTATTTAACTGCTTTTTTATATTATCAATCCTTTCTGCAATGTTATCACTGTCAATATACTGGATGCACGAAATATCTTCCAGTTCTTCCAAAGGCACTGTGCGGATATCTACGTTTAACATTTCTTCCCTTGTCATACCAGTTCCTCCTTGTCCATATATCTTAATCTAGCATATTAACAATTATGGATATTTATGATTAAAATTTTTGCCCCCAGCCGGGTCTGCATACATGGGACTGCGCCTGTCCCCCACTGCACTTCTGCCTGCCCAAACGGTTTCATGTGCAGGATGCCATTCCCATGAAAGGAATTTTCTCTGCAATCATGGTGTCTGTATAATCCATTCTTCCCAGGTGCTGCCCTGGCAAACCACAACCTCTGCTCTAATCCTTCAAAGGCAACACAGCAGTTTTACAAAATATCTGTCTAAAAAACTGTTTCCTGGTATTTATTACTGGCATTACTGTTAAATATATTGTATAAAAACCTCGGTCCGCAGTCCAGTAACCTGCACTGTCCATAAGGGATAATATTATAGATTATTATCTATTTTTATATATTATACAGAATAAACATGTAATATATTTAATAATTGATATATATTATAAATGCATTTATTTTAAAATTTATGCTTGCATTTTTTATTCTT
>DKXQ01000263.1:0-595 GCA_002493085.1 Lachnoclostridium sp. UBA7122 | reverse complement strand
TTTGCATTTTTTATTCTTATAATATAGTATAATTAAGTAATCTATTATTTATATTTACAGGAAGGAAGAAATATATGCGTATTTTAATCTGCGATGATGATACATCTGTTTCATCAATGCTACAGCAGTATATCCAGGAATTTTTTTCAAAAAACAATCTGGCATTTCCAGAAATACTGTGTTATGAAAATGGTGAAAACCTCCTTTCTGATACAGGTGAAAAAGATATTGTATTCCTTGATATAGAAATGCCAGGATTAAGTGGCATACATACTGGCAAAAAACTTAAACAGGAAAACAATAATGTGATAATATTTATAATAACATCTTATATGGAATATCTTGATGAAGCAATGCAGTTCCATGTATTCCGCTATCTTTCCAAACCTCTGGACAAGAAAAGGGTATTAAGAAATTTTAAAGATGCTCTGCTATTATATAACACATCTGTTACAAAAATTCCCATTGAAACAAAAGACGGGATACATACTGTATATTCATCAGATATTATATATATAGAATCCTTCGGCAACAAATCTGCCGTACATACTATTAGTAATAACTATATATCAACTGGACAGTTAAAAGTTCTCTA
>DKXQ01000014.1 GCA_002493085.1 Lachnoclostridium sp. UBA7122 | reverse complement strand
TTTATAAAACTTGTAAAGTGGTGACGTTGATATTAAAGCTCACGTTTGGATTATCCATACTTGTCACAGTCAAAACAACATCCCCAGCTTCTGTTCCAAATTCAAAGTAATCAAACCAGTTTGGACTGTAGATAACATCTTTTCCAGCAGTAACAGAAATAATATTCGGATTAGATGATGTCCATCTGACATTTCTGGCTGTATCTTTTAGTGTTGAAGGAAGAACCGTTGCAGTAAATCCAAGACCTGTCTGGTTTCCTTTACCACCATACTCAATCGTATAATGGTTGTTTTTATCAACAGACTGCCAATCCATGTCTGTTACTGTAATGTCAGTAACATGTACTGTTTCGTTTTTGTTATTGCTGCCAGTGTCTTTATTTGTGGAAGTATCTTTGTTTGTAGAAGGTTTTTGTGTTTCAGGCTTATTGTCTGTTTTAGTTCCCCAGCGTGCATACAATGTAGTATCTCCTGTGATTTTCGTATCCTTCGTCACTTCTTCCCCGTCTTTCGTGTACCAGCCCTCGAACTTACGCCCTTCTGGACTAACAGGCACAGGAAGCTGTTTACCCGAACCACTGACACTAGATTCTGTCGTTACTTTGTAACGCCATGCACCATCAAGACCTACACGGTCACGCTCTTCCTGTGTTAATGTTCCATCCGTTGGATCAAACATCACGTAACATGTTCCAGGAATCCATTTAGCAGAAAGTATCATATTTTCTGTCAAAATAGTATCATATGTGAGCTTCTCACCGTCTGGTGTGATCCACCCGTCAAAAATATAGTTGTTACGGGTAACAAAAGGCATAGTAGTCTTTCCATTACCTTCTGACCAGCCAAGCTGTCCTTCATGCCCCGGATAATACTTAGGCCCACCATATGGTGCGTCACCCAAAAAACCAGTAAGATATCCATAACCCTTTTTAAAATCGCCCGAATCTTCTGGATAAACAGTTAAACCGGCATTATCCAAAGATGTTTTACTAAATGTACCACCCTTTGGATCAAAGCCTAAATAAAGATTATGCTGTTTATATATCGGATACAAAGTAATCTCATTTAACTCTTCAAAAAGTGCAACATCATTATATGCACCAGGATTCAAACAATCATTATTCCAATGAACACCTAAATCACGATAATTCTTAAAATAATGTTCAGTTTCACCATTATCATCAAACACAGCCGAACAAAGAAATCCACGCATATAAATAATATTAGTAAAAAACCTATCATCCGATATCGGATTTCCTAAAGGTGTTTTACCTGTATCTGAATCAAGTGACCATCCCAAAAATGTAGTGCCAGGAATATCTAACACAGGAAGCTTATATCCTGCATCTTTGATAGATGTATAGGTATCAATCACCATATCAGGATACTTTCCGCCATGCAGGTCATCAAGATGTATTATCAACTTCTTTGAAAACCTCGCATACAGACGTGTTACAGAAGAATCAATTTCCTGTCCATTCTCAACCTTAATACCATAATAACCATCTTTGTCAAGTGATGGATCATAAGCCTGTTCCTCTGTATACCATCCTTGGAACGTATAACCCGGAACAGATGGCTGCGGAAGATCATTAATAACAAACTTATCTTTGCCGTTCATTGTATAAGTATGACGCCATCTGACGTTATTAGTATCATCAAACAACATAGGGCCAGCAAGGTCAACATTATGGGTTAAATCATACCCAGGGCCTTCTCCAAACGTACTCATGAAACTATATGTAGTGCCATAGGTACAACCAAGTCCAAACGTCACTGTTTGCGTATTTTCATCTGTATAGTGAGCATAAAGTGTCATATCGCCTGTTGGCTTATAAGTTTCATAGATACGGTTGCCGCCTGTCGGAGCATCATACCAACCTAAGAACTTCTTGCCATTGGCAGGAGTCACTGTTGTACTAAATTTCAGGATTTCACCAGAAGCCGTTGTGATTTTCTGTGTAGCGGAACCTTTTAGCTTGTCAGAAGCATTCTTGCTGTTTTTATTATAAGTGATTGTAAAGCCTTTTCCGGAAGCACTATTTGAGCTAGAGGAAGTATTCGCTTTTACTACGACTTTTAATTTACTGGAAGTTTTGCCTTTATATTTCACCGTGATATAGGTTGTTCCAGCCTTTTTTGCTGTAAGCACACCTGCCTTGCTAATCGTAGCGACACTCTTTTTACTTGATTTCCAAGTACCTTTTTTGGTGATATCTTTTTTGCTATACTGAGCAGTCAGTTTTATTTTTTTGCCCTTTTTGACACTACAGGCATTCTTTTTAATCTTCACCTGGCTGCTTGAGATGACAGGTTTCGATGCCGCCTGTACCTGTGTGACGGGTATGCTTGTAAATATAATAGCTAATACAAGCATAACCCCTATTGTTTTTGTGATAAATTGTTTCATAACAGACTTCTCCTTTCAAAAGTTTATAAATAGAAAATTTTTTATTAAAACCGTCCTTTATACAAAGGACAGTTTTAAGCACTATAATTTAGAAATATGGTTTAAGATCTCTGTCTGATGATAGATGCAATCTTTCCATTTAAGAATGATTGGCATATAGTCAACATTAAAGATATATCTGACATCGTTGTCACGGAGTATCCGCAATCTTGTGTTCCTGTAATATCTCGCTGATGGCATCCAGAAGAATTTTTTCTGTATAGTATGAGCTTTCTGAAAGGGTGATTTCATCCACAGATTTTCCAGCAGAAAGTTCTTCTGATATCCTTTTTATGGATGGTTTTATCAATGGATACATTGCAGCCATCACAGTATTTTCTTCTATTATTTCTACAGACGTCACATTCCTTTCATCAAGGAAAACCTGGATTTTTATTGCTGAATTTGCTAACAGAATTTCTCTTATATATATTCCTGCTTCATATACCTGTTTATCTTTCATTTCGTTATCTTCTATATATCCAGGTTTAATAATGATATACGGATATGTTGGTGTAGCTGAAACAGAATCATTGAGTTCTGATACTGATAAATTGGTATCCACTACCAGATCGTCATCAGAATAATAGAAATCTTCAACCGTAATGTTACATTCTGCTGCTTCCTGCCTGCCGTATCCTTTTACGATATACATACCAGATTCATCCGTGGAATAAGTAAGTTCAAATGGATTTTCATTTTTTCTCTGAATTGTTGATTTTAAATCTTCAGGTACATCGTTAATAGAAACCACAGTAAAACTATTAAACAAGTTTTTGTTTTCCTTTTTTCCGCATCCTGCACTAAAGCATAAAAGTAATAAGAAAAGAAACATAAAAACGCCTGACCTCAAATATTTGAGCAGCATGTAATGTCTGTCTGTGCTGTTATAGACAGTCCCAGCACCTTTTTTCTTTTTCATGTAGTTTATTCCTCCCTTTTACTGAAGCATCATGTTACAGATTCTGCTCCCGATGCGCGGAGCACATAAGAACAATGCAGAATCTCATATCAACAAATGGTAATGATTCATTACCCGCTGTTAAATTATACTACTATTAGTAGCGGTTTGCAACCCAAAGTTCCATGCCGACCTTTATCATGAAAGAAAACGGGAGGTGAAATATGATCCAAGGACTTGCAAAACGGTTACAGATTGCACGAATTAACAAAGAGCTTTCCAGAAAGCAGACTGCGGAACTGGTTGGTGTATCCGAGAGCCTAATCGGGTTGTACGAATCCGGCAGCAGGCAACCGTCGCTGTCCGTCCTGATGAAGCTTGCTTCTTTATACCGTGTGTCAACCGACTATTTGCTGGGGTGTGATACGGCAGAGAAGAAGATGCTTTCGCTGGAAGGTCTGACAGACAGGCAGATACAGGCTGTGACGCTTACTGTCCAGTGCTTTAAGGGACAGGCGGATTAACTGCCGCCTGACTTTTTATCCTGTCCTGCTTTGGCTTCCTCAATTACCGATGCAAGTTCCCTGTTTATGATGCTGACGCTCCTTATGATATTGGGGTCGTCCTCATTTGCCTGCAATGAGATTTCTAACATCTGCCCGATGTTCTTAATATCTTCCAGTTTCTCAATCATATTTTTGATATCCATAATTTATCCTCCTTGTGCTTGTCACTGTCTGCGTGAATCATGTACCTTGCACTTTATAAGCCCGTGTCCCAGCCTGTATAGCTGTCTGCCTATACCATGCACCCGGCGCGTAAGCGCAGTCAGTAATTTAAAAAGCTACAGGAATGGAAGATAAATATAGAAGGGCTTCGGTTTGGAATAGAACGGCATGAGCCGTGGAGAAAAGAATGATGAAAGAAAACTTGGAATGGGAGTGCGGCTCCAGCATATGATAATTCTTACAGTATAAAAAAATACAGACTCACAAAGAATACTTTCTTCATGAGTCTGTATTTCGCTATATCCATCCGAAATGCCTGAACGCATCCATAATAGCTGCCTCTTTCTCCGGTGGACACTTAGCCACTTTCTTTCCTTCTTCTTTTTCATATGTGTACTGTTTATCCAGCCCACATTTCTCCTTTATCTGTGCAATATAAGAAGTATGAATATTCAGCCCCGTTTGCTCTTTTACATAATCTTTTATTTTCTGATAAGTGACACGCTCCTTCGGTTTGTAGTTGCTGATATTGGCATTTGGTTCCATTGTTACCTCAATTTTAGGTGTATCTTTTTTGAGGGTTAATTTAACAACCGTCTCAACGTGGACAGTTTGTGGAAACAAATCTACCAAACTTATCTTCTCCACTTTATATCCACATTCCTGCATTACAGCTAAATCTCTTACTAAACTTCCAGGTTTACATGATATATACACAATCCTGTTGACACCAAAACTAACTATTTTTTTTAACGCTTTAGGATGTATTCCTTCCCTTGGCGGATCTAATACTATAAAGTCAGGTTTTTCTTTTATTTCATCTATAACTTTTAATACATCCCCTGCTATAAATTCACAATTTGTAAGTCCATTATACTCTGCATTTTTCTTTGCGGCTTCTACTGCTTCTTCTACAATTTCTACACCAGTTACTTTCTTTGCAACTGGTGCTATCATCTGTGCTATTGTGCCTGTCCCGCTATACAGGTCAAAAACTACTTTATCTTTAAAAGCCTCACTTTGCATTACAGATAGCCCAGTGTCACCTGATAATGGACTTTCTAATATATAATCTCTTGCACGCCTGTATAATACCTCTGCACCTTTTGTATTTGTCTGAAAGAATGAAAACACAGAAATTCTGAATTTTAATCCAAGTATTTCTTCTGTAATCCAGTCTTTTCCATAAATAATATGCGTCTTATCGCTTTTTACTACGTCTCCAAATCCATCATTTATAATGTGTAGAAATCCTGTTATTGAACCTTCTAATTTTAAATTTTGAAGTTTTAAGTTTAATTCATCCAGACCAGATGACAGTGCAGATGTTGTTACAAGTGCAATGAGAATTTCACCTGTCGACACTGCCCTGCGTATAAGCAGATGACGCAGTACACCTGTATGTGTATTTTTGTTATAATGTACAACACCTGTTTCAAAAAAATATTGCCTTACACAATCAAGAATTTTAGAATAATCACTATGTATTATTTTGCACCCAGATGCATTAATTATATCATGTATGTTACCTTTTCTATGAAGCCCTAAAGAAAGTGGCCCGCCCTTGTATTCATCACCAAATGAAAACTCCATTTTGTTTCTGTAACCCCAGATATCAGGGCTTGGAAGTATTCCATCAAAAGTATAAGAACCAGCTTTTATAACACTATTAACCAGTTTTAAAACCTGGTTCTGTTTTAATTCAAGCTGTACTTTATATGGAAGTGTCTGGTAACTGCATCCACCACACGCCCCAAAGCATGCACATGCAGGTTTTTCTGTTTCATCTGGCGATTTCTTTACAACACTGGAAAGACGTCCCTGGTATTTGCCTGTACGTGCTTTTTTAACAATATACTTTACTGTCTGTCCAGGCAATGCCCCTTTTACTGTAACGTGGTACTTCTGCCGGATACCATTTTCATCTGTTATCTCTGTTATTACAACAGCTTTATCAGGAAAATCAACATATTCTGTAATACCCTCATACACTTGTCCTTTTTTCATATATCCGTTGCCAAAAATCTATAAAAATATATAAATCTTGTTTAATTCCCTGTTCCACGAGTCCGGCTTTGAAAACTATAAATAGTAGTCTACTTTCGTTTGATGTAACTCTCCGAGGGCGTAAATTCGGATACAACGCATCCTACATATTAGCATTATCCTGTTAGTGATATTATGCTAATTTATATCTTGAAAGATTAATACACGCATTTAAATCCCTATCAATAGATAACCCACAGCTACAGCTGTAAACTCTGTCTTTAAGTTTTAAATCCTTATTAATTTTTCCGCATTGGCTGCAAGTCTTTGATGATGGATAAAATCTGTCTGCTACAACTAATTCAATTCCTCTATGCTTACACTTATACACAAGTTGTCTTCTGAATTCATAAAAACCTTGTTTTCTTATAGCATCAGACAGATGCTTATTTTTCATCATTCCTTTCACATTCAAATCTTCTATTACAACTCTGTATGGCTTGGTTTTCACTATACTTGTTGTAGTCTGGTGAAGATAATTGTTTCTTATATTAGCCAGCCTTCTATTCACTTGCTGTATCTGGTTTTCAAGTTTTATAATATTTTTAGTTTTGACATACTCCTTTCCTTTTTTATTTTGTTCATATTTTCTGCTTACTTGCCTTTGTAATTTCTTCAATCTCTTTTCAATTTTTCTAACGGCATAAGTTTTATTTATATTTTTATAAACTGTACCATTAGAACATATTGCTAAGTTTTTTAATCCTAAATCAACTCCTAATGATATATCTGTTAAATCTTCTTTAATTTCTTCCTGCTCTATACCTACCGAAATATACCAGTACTTGTTATCATAACTTATTCTCGGATTGCTATATTTAACTCCAGCTGGCAGTTGTTCATTTGTTTTTATCCAGCCAATTTTTTCGATGCTGGCCAATTTATTTTCTTTAACTTTTAGCTTAATGTTATCATTATAAAATGACTTCTTACTCTTTCTTTTGCTCTTAAATTTTGGTTTTTCTGATAATCCTTTGAAAAATCTTTTATAGGCATTACAAGCATCTTTAACAGCTTGTTTAGATACATTATTAGACACTTCATTTAACCAGCTTAACTCTGATTTCTTTAGCTGTGTCAGCTCTTTTCTAAGAACCCTGTCAGATATAAATTTACCACCATTTTTATAATTTTCTTCTTGTCTTGCAAGAGTCCAGTTATATATAAATCTTGCAGTACCAGCTGACTGCCATAGCTTTTGCTCTTGTAATTCACTTGGATATAACCTGACTTTTTTCGATAGTATCATCTTCTAACAACTCCTTAATCATTTTACTGGCTTTTTTCGCTCTCTTGCCTTGCAATCTGCAACTAAATACAGTAACTATTTGAATTAAATCTTCCACCAGCTCCTGCTCTTCTGTTTTTTCAGTATTGTCAATGATTTCAATAGCAGTTCCATATTTTTCACAAAGATTTTCAATTAATTCATATCCAAATCTGATTAATCTGTCTTTGTAAAGAACTACTATTTTATCAACTTCTGAATTAGTAACCATATCTAACAACTGGTTTAAGCCTTTTTTATTGTAGTTAATCCCACTTCCAATATCTGAAATAATCTCAAATTGATAGCCTTTAGCGTACATGTATGTTTTTACATTTTCAATTTGTCTTTCAAGGTCATCTTTTTGTTTGTGGGAACTAACCCTGCAATATCCTATAGTTTTCTTATTTAATTTATTTTGAGGTTTTAAACCTAAAAAATGATTAAGTTGTTCCTGGGAATAATATCTTGTACCAGCTTTTGTTATGTGATGTGGTTTTAAAGAACCATTTTTATCCCAATTTCTAAGAGTTTGAATGGTTTTACCTATTTTATTTGCAAATTCTCCTATTGAGTAATACTTCATAATTTATCACCTCAATAAGATTGTACTATATCATCTATAAAATTTCAATATATTTTCATATATTTTTATATGTTTAATTTAACTATTAAACCCCTCCTTTATTTTTTAGCTTATATGGAAAGTTATCTGGCTTAATATTTATCTGACTGCTATATTTCCAAGTATGACAAGTTTATTTGCAAACTCACGTATGCTTGCAAGTGCATTTCCTGCTTCTGGCTTGTTTAAATTGCCTTCAATGTCTACGAAAAACCTGTATTCCCAGTTCCTGTTTTCTATGGGTCTTGATTCAATTTTTGTAAGATTCAGACCGTTATAATAAAAGTTTGAAAGCATGTTATAAAGTGAACCTGGCTCGTGCTTTATCTCAAATAACAGGCTTATTTTGCTGGCATCTGATAAAAATACCTTTTGGTTTGAAATAATTATAAAACGTGTATAATTTTTACTTTCATAATTAATCTGTTCTTTAATTATATCCAGGCCAAATAATTCTGCTGCCTGTCTGCTGGCTATTGCAGCCTGTACTTTGTTGCCATCATCTGCAACTTTTTTAGCTGCTGCTGATGTACTGGAATATGTCTTTGTCAATATATCTGGATGTTCTTCAAAAAATCTGGAACACTGCATAAGCCCCTGTGGATGTGAATAAACTGTTTTAATATCTTCAAGCTTTGTACCTGGCATACCCATTAATGCCTGTTCAACTTTTACGATATGTTCTGCTACAATGGTTACATCATACTCAAGAAATAAATCATAAATATCTGTAATCCCGCCTGTGGATGTATTTTCAATAGGCAGCACACCAAATTTCGCTTCTCCATTAGCAACAGTCTCCATTACCTCCCTGAATGTATCTTTATTAATAGCGGTTATATTTTTGCCAAATACCTCTTCCATCGCCTGCTCTGTATAAGCACCATGTTCACCAAAACAAACTACTCTTGTATCAGCATCAATGTCAAATGAACTTATCTGCCGGAAAGCCTGGTTTACATCATTTTCAGTTCCAAGAACCTGATACTGGTATTTACGGCTGATAGACATAATCTGCCTGAATAAATCCTCAATTCCTGTTTTATTAAAATCATTATTAACAAGTTTCTTTAATGTTTCTATTTTGCTTTTTTCACGCTCAGGGTCAAACACTTTCCTGCCTGTGCTCCTTTTATATGCTGCAACATCTGTTGCAACTTTCATCCTTTCTTCAAATAATTCTGCAATCTGTTTATCAATCCTGTCAATTTTTTCTCTACTTTCCTTTAAATCAACAACCATTTCCTCACCATTCCTTATGTTTAATTATTCTTTACAATTATAGGTATTATAGATTATAGCGTAATTATATATTATCATAGCTGTGCTAATCTGGCAAACCGTTCCTGCAGGCAGTAACTTTAAAAAGCTGAAAAATGGCAGATAACCATCTTTCATAACCAGTTATCTGCCATTGGCCATTTTATATTTATAATAAGAAATACTGTTTATGCATCTTTGAGAAATGCTATATAGCATTTCTTTGTTTCATATATATCTGCCTTGCTTGTAATCTCCCATGGAGCATGCATATTTAAGACTGCTACGCCACAGTCAATTACTTCCATGCCATAAAGTGATAAAATATAAGCAATTGTTCCGCCACCGCCAACATCTACTTTTCCAAGCTCTGCCATCTGGTAATTGACATTATTGTCATCCATAATTTTGCGTAAAGCCGCCAGATATTCAGCATTGGCATCATTAGATCCAGATTTGCCGCGGCTTCCTGTAAACTTGCAAAATACCACACCCCTGCCACAATATGATGAATTTTTCTTCTCAAATGCATCTGCAAATAATGGGTCAAATGCGGCATTTACATCAGATGAGAGCATCTTGCTGTTTTTAAGACAACGTTTTAACTTAAGTTCTGAATAATCCCCTTCAAGATTTATAAGTTCAGCAACTACATTTTCAAAGAAATGTGATTGCATGCCTGTTGCTCCAACACTTCCTATCTCTTCTTTATCCACAAGCAGGCAGCAGGAAGTCTTGTCCACACTTTCCTGCTCAAGCATTGCAACAAGTGAAGTGTATGCACATACCCTGTCATCCTGGCCATAAGATATAATCATGCTTCTGTCAAGTCCCAGTTCACGTGCACCTCCTGCTGGAACTATTTCAAGTTCAGCAGACATAAAATCCTCTTCTTCTATGTTATAGGTATCTTTTAATATTTTTAATATATTTTTCTTTACAGCATCTTTTTCTTCATCTTTAAGAGGAATACTTCCAATAAGCAAATCAAGCTTTTCACCCTCGATAACTTTTGCAGCTTTTTTATCCATCTGTTCTCCTGCAAGGTGTATAAGAAGGTCTGTTATGCAAAATACAGGGTCTTCCTCTTTCTCACCTATACAGACATTAATACTTGTACCATCTTTTTTTATTATTACTCCATGGATTGCAAGTGGAATTGTGACCCACTGGTACTTTTTGATGCCGCCATAATAATGTGTGTCAAAATATGCCAGGTCACTTTCTTCATATAAAGGATTCTGTTTAACATCTATACGTGGCGAGTCAACATGTGCACCAAGTATATTCATTCCATCTTCTAAAGGATTTTTTCCAATATTAAATAATGCAACTGATTTGTTCATGCACACAGCATATATCTTGTCGCCCTCTTTAATTGGCCTGCCACAAGCTATTATATCATCTAAAGAAATATATCCTTTTTCAGCTGCAAGCCTTACAATCTCTTTATTACACTCTCTTTCAGTTTTACATCCAGATAAAAATTTACAGTAACCTTTACAGAGATTTTCAAGGTCTTTTAATTCCTCTTCTGAATAATCTTTCCATGCGTTTTTTCTCTCCATAATATCCTCCATTTCTGACTTTAATTAATTATGTAATTTTTTAAAACCACAGGTAGATTATACACCCATTATAACCTGATGTCTAATATCTTTATTCCCGCAAAGGCAAAGTGAGGATGTGCAAGCTTGCTTCTCATAAAATATTTTTTGTTTTATAAGGTTCATCTGCCTGTAAAGTAGAAAATAACTGCTGCCAGTACCGCTGCTATTGCTGCCTGCCTTACTTTAACAAATAAATATCTTTTACTTGAAAGGTCTGTACCAATAAGTACACTTGATGTCTGTGCTACACTTGACATTCCGCCAAATGCACAGAAAGCGCTTGTAAGTATGCATTTAATATATAGAGAAATATCTGCATCTGCAAGTATTTCTCCTGCTGTTGTGATTTCCAGTACACCAGCGCCAGCTATTTTCAGTATATCACTAACTGTTACCATGCTTTGTAAAAGTTCAGTAAAAATTGAAAATAGTATTATATATCCTCCAACTTTTACAAGTGTAAGCGCTGAACCTACAATACTTTCGTCCAGGGCCTCCATAATCGGGTAATTTTTTGATTTTATACTAGTATTTCCTTTATCCGGAAATTCATGCCCAGGAATATAAAATTCTAAAAACGCATTAATAAATGCAGATAAATATAATACTATCAGCATAAATACAGGCTGTTTAAGCCCCATGCATTTTACACCTATATATTCAAGCATAAACATAGGGCTTGCATTATTGCAGAAGCCAATAAGATATTGTGCTTCTTTACGTGACAGCAAATCCATTTTATATAAGTCCGAAACTGTCTTTGCACCAAGCGGATAGCCTGACAACATTCCTATAACTGCAGGATAGCATCCATCCTTTGAAAGTTTGAAAACTTTGTGGAACACAGGATAAAACATATTGCTTATAAAGCTTGTAACATTCAGCTTTATAAGCATTGAAGAAATAATCATAAATGGGCATAATGACGGAATTATTACATTAAACCACAGCATAAGCCCATTTTCTGCCCCATTACTTGCTATATCAGGAAAAATTACAAAAAGCAGTACAAGTAAAGCTAAAACAGCAATAATGAATTTGCGTCTCATAAAACCCCTTAAAAATATCTTATAACTTTACTTTATGCTATGACACATTTAAATGCTTTATTCCTGTAAAAGCAAAGAGAGAATGTGTAAGTTTATAAAAACAGAATACCAGCCAGGTTTACCAGAATCTTTTCTTTTTAAAATACAACAGGCTGGCAAATACTATTGCTGCACTTACAAAAACAACAACTGGATATGAATATTTATATTTAAGTTCAGGCATATATTCAAAATTCATTCCATACCATCCTGCAATTAATGTTAATGGCAAAAATATTGTTGTTACAATCGTAAGAACTTTCATAACATCATTCTGCCTGATTTCTATTTCTGCCTGGTATACATCCTGTACCTGCATTGCATACTCTCTTAAAAGCTGTGTTTCATCTGCAAGCCTCTCCATCTTATTAGAAAGCATATCAAACATTTTAATATCCTTATTATTAAAAAATCCATTTTCATCAGCAGACAGTTCATCCCCAACAACTTTAAATTGTATATAATAGTGGTAAAACCGGGCTATCAGCCTTTTTAAATATAACATGCGGTAGCTGAACTTTTCTGCCCTGCCATCCAGCACATCCTCTTCAATAACAGCAATATCATGTTCAATTTTTTCCAGAAATATCAAATCTTCATTAATAAACAGCAGTAAAAAATCATACAGGAAACGCCAGAGTGTATAATTCTTACGCAATGGTCCTGCTATAAGCTTTTTTACTGCTTTCTGTGTTTCGCCATCATCATCAAGTATAATTATTCTTTTTGGTGTTATATATAGTGCAAATATTGTATCTCTGCCACCCTTAACCTTAGATGGTATTCTAAATGTCCCAAACATATAGTCCATATGTGTTTCCATCTTAGAAAAATGTATCTGTCCAGCTTTGTGCCATATGCCTGTTTTCTCTCTTAATATATGGTTTTCATTCCACTCTGATAATTTAAATATGCATATTCCGCCATCGCAATTCCAGAAATCTTTCTCTACAGATTTGTATATTTCTCCATTTACAACATTGTAGTACACCTCTGGTACTCCTTTCATAAAAAGATTATGCCTTATGTATCTTTTTCAATTAACATTTAACATTTGCAAAAAATTATATTATTATGCATATTTTCAATTTTTAATAATTTCAAAGCGGCTTTCCAAAAGCACCCAGTTGGCAAGAAACAGACGCATTATCTGCCAGTAACCCAGACCACGCAGCCCAGACTCTTCAAGTAATGAAAACTTTGCATTCATGCTCCGGACATCCTCAAACCATACTTCATGGTTTATTCCATCTAGTGTATAATTAAAATATGGAGTCTGTGCAGTTTCGTCAAACTTTATCTGTGCACCATTAGCAAGCGCAATCTCTATAGCCTGTATGTTGCCAATAGTTCTTGCTGATGTTTCCCCCTGTACATATGGCAAAGGCCAGTCATATCCATAATTTGGTATTCCCAAATCAATTTTATTACGTGGTATCTGTGTAATGGCATATTCTACCACCTGTCTTACTTTATTAATTGGTGCAACTGCCATTGGCTGGCTGTATTTATATCACCATATATTATATAGGTAACATTTTTTTATCTGTGATATTCTATTCTAATTTTTTCCAAATAATTTCATCTTTTGTATTCACAATATTGGTATATTATGATAAAATAATCTCATTATACATAAAACAATGACAAGAGCGCACCAGCTAAATTCAAAAATGTTGCTGGTACCGTGTCAAAGGGAAAATTGAAGGCAACGAAATTGAAATCGGCAGTACAGGCAGCTGGGATTAGAGCACATTTTAGGACGCAGGGCAACAACCACAGTATGGTAATTATTGATGTAACGGATAGTGGTTTTACTGTAACAGATGCAAATTTCGATGGGAAGAACACAATTAGGGTAAAATCCTATACATGGTCATCTTACATTTCAAGTAAATATGGGAGCAGGGGGATTCTATATATGAAGAAATATACTGGATAATCGCAGAAAGTGGCTAAACAAATGAAAGTGATGCCAAAGCTTGGTAGAAACATGGATTCCCGCTTATCAGACGTGTGCCAAACATGGCACTAATCTAGCTAGTATAAATGATGCATAGTTTCAAAAA
>DKXQ01000093.1 GCA_002493085.1 Lachnoclostridium sp. UBA7122 | reverse complement strand
TTTAATTTATTTACAGTTCCTAATGTGACAGCTATTTCTTCACTTAAATTCCTGTTGCTGGTATTTTTTTAATATATGGTTATACATGGTTCTTACCGCTGGTGCCATAAAACCAGGGTTAAGTGTTGCAATGCCTATTATTCTGTATGCATCAGGTTTTACTGGATAACAGTCTGTTTCATATGGTATATCATTCATTACCATCTCTGGCATAAGGCATATCCCAAAACCATTTGCGACCATAGCTATTGTTGATAAATCATCAACTACATGGTAATGTGACTGCACATCCAGTGAATTTTCTTTTAAAAAATTCTGTATATCGGCATCTGTTGACTCTCTTTGTGTTACAAACTGATGGCTTTTCATCTCATAAATATCCATATAAGTAGTGTTTTTATTTTTTGCCATTCCTTTTGGCACAACACAGAGAAGCGGGTCTTTATACAGTGGTTTTATTGGTATATCACCAGCACTGGATACAGATAAAAACCCTAAATCTACAACACCATTTTTTATCCAGTAAACGACATCATCATATGTTCCCTGGAATACTTCAATCGTAATATCAGGGTATAAGCATTTAAATGAATTCATTATATCAGGCAGCCAGTTAGTACATACACTGGAAAAGCAGCCTAGTTTAACTTTGCCCTGTTTAAGTCCGTTAAATTCTGCAACTGCCTGTTTTAAACTTTCATCACTGTTTAACACAGCATTAACATATGGCAGCAGGTGTTCACCATAATTTGTAAGGGTGACACCATTTTTGCTTCTGTTTAATAATGAAAAACCAAGTTCGTTTTCCATAGAAGATATTGCGTGGCTTACAGCAGAAGGAGTCAGTCCCAGGATATCTGCTGCTTTCCTGAAACTGCCCTGTTCTGTTACTGTTTTAAATACCTGGTATGTTAATAAAGTCATTCTTTTGTTTCCCTTGAGCACTTATATAATAAATCTTCCCAGCGTCTGTCGACTTCTGCCTGGAATTGTACTATCAGGTCCTCATTACCTTTTTTAAACAAATGTTTAAATCTTCCCTGTTCTTTTAAGAAATCTTCTATTGGCAGCTTTTTCTTTGGTTCATATGACAATATCCATCTGCCGTGGTCAACTTCAAACAGTGGCCAGTAACATGTTTCAACTGCAAGCCTGCATATTTTCATAATTTCAGAAGTCTCATATCTCCAGCCTCTTGGACATGGAGTCATTATATTAAGAAATGCAGGACCCTCTGTATATATGGATTTTTCTGCCTTCATATGCAAATCTTTAAAATCAGTTGTAAATGTTGTCTGTGCAACATATGGTACATAGTGGTCTGCAATAATGCTTGTAAGGTCTTTACGGTTCTGCATCTTACCATCTGATTTTTTACCTACAGGAGTAGTAGTTGTATCTGCATACATTGGTGTTGCAGAAGAACGCTGTATTCCTGTATTCATATAAGCACCATTGTCATAACATACATAGACTATATCATGCCCACGCTCCATTGCACCCGAAAGTGACTGGAAACCTATATCATATGTACCACCATCACCGCCAAATGTTATAAATTTAAATGTTTCATCTTCTGGTAATCTTCCACGTTTTTTCAATGCCCTGTATGCAGTTTCTGCACCGCTTAATGTAGCTCCTGCATTTTCAAAGGCATTATGTATATAACTGTCCTCCCATGATGTATATGGATACATAAAGGAAGAAACCTCTAAACAGCCTGTTGCGTTGCCTATAACTGCCCTGTCACCTTTATGCAGCGCACGCAGCACTGCACGTACTGCAATTGTAGCACCACATCCTGCGCACATGCGGTGTCCGGGTGCCAGACGTTCAGGCTGGTTCATCATTGTCTTTAATGTATAATCACTCATTTATGGCCTCCTGTTATTTTCGCAATCCTATATACTTGTACTGTACAGGCTGCTTTCCATTGACAATCATGTCCTCCAGTTCACCAAAAACAGCCTTCGTTTCCTCAACTGTAAAATCACGTCCTGCAAGACCATAAATATAATTTACAGTATCTATCATAACTTTATTACGGAAAAGTGCGGATGTAACCTCACTTCCAAGAGGCCCGCCATTGCCATTATAACTTTCACAGCGGTCCATAATTGCTACGGCTTTGCAGCCCTTAAGGGCTGCTGCAATTTCATCTGCCGGGAACGGGCGGAAAACACGCAGCTTGAGCACACCTGCCTTTTTGCCACGTGCCCTGAGTCCGTCAACTGCCTGTTTTGCAGTGCCTGCAGCAGAGCCCATTATAAGCATTATATAATCAGCGTCTTTAGTTCTGTATTCTTCAAAAAGCCCATACTCCCTGCCAGAAATTTTTTTAAACTTTTTAGCAGTTTCAAGTATGGCAGCTTTGGCATTTTCAAGTGCAATCTCCTGGTTTTTCTTTGCTTCCATAGCATAGCTGCTTACAGAATAAGGTCCAACGGACACTGGCCTGCCAGGATTTAAAAGAAATTCTTCCGGACTGTATGTGCCAACAAATTTCTTTACAGCAGCATCCTCTATAAGTTCTATATTTTCAACAGCATGGCTTGTAATAAAACCATCCTGGCAAATCATCACAGGAAGATGGACCAGTTCATGTTCTGCAATAGGATATGCCTGTATAAAATTATCATATGCTTCCTGGTTATTTTCCGCATAAATCTGTATCCATCCTGTATCTCTTGCACCCATGCTGTCAGAATGGTCACAGTTAATGTTAATAGGTCCTGACAGTGTACGGTTTACAAGAGCAAGTACAATTGGCAGCCTGTTTGATGCCGCAAGAAGCAGTTCTTCCCACATAAGGGCAAGACCTGCTGATGATGTAGCAGTAAGGCTTCTTGCACCTGCTGCCTCTGCACCTATTGCAGCACTCATAGAAGAGTGTTCACTTTCAACAGGTATAAATTCTGTATCCATTTCACCATTTGCTATATATGTAGAAACCATCTGAGGTATTTCTGTAGACGGGGTTATTGGAAATGCTGGCATGACATCAGGGTCAATCTGGCGTATAGCATATGATACAGCCTCATTTCCAGACATACGTTCTTTAATAGCCATTACTCCACCCCCTCCTTCATCTCAATCGCACCAAAAGGACATGCTTTTGCACAAATGCCACATCCCTTACAGTGGTCATAGTCAAAGCCGCTGCGCAGGCCGTCTTTTACAGGTATGCTGCTGTCAGGGCACACAGGAGCACACAAAAGGCACTGTTTACACTTATCCTCATAAAAAACTGGCGTGCTGGTCCTCCATTCCCCGGTTTTAAACAGCTTCGAAGTGCCTCCTGCAAATATCATAAGCCCTTCTGTCAGATGCCCATGTCCCGTATGTTCATTAATCTTTGTTATATCTGTTCTCATTATTAGCTTTCTCCAATCAGTATATTCAGAATGATGTTAAAGAATAGCATTAAGCAGAAAGACCCATCTTATCGTCTTCCATTGCAGACCATACAATATCATATGCCATTTCAAGTGCTTTCATATTGCCATCTATGACTTCTGGTTTCTTAGCAAATTTATGCTGGTATGATGCTTTCATCTCCCTTATAAATGTATCCCTGTCCATAACGCCACTGACAGCCACAATAGCTGCAAGCATAGGTGAATTAGGGAAATTTTTGCCAAGGGTTTCTTCTGAAATCTTTCTTGCATCCACTGTATAAATGCGTCCGCTGTACCCTTCCAGCTTTTTGGCAATCTCTTCCCTGCTCTTAGGTGTATTTATAATAATTGCCCCATTTCTCTTAAGTCCTGATGTAACATCCACAGATGAAAGAAGTGTTTCATCAACAACTACAACATAATCTGGTGTATATATATTTGAATGAACCCGGATTTTGTCATCACTAATCCTGTTATAAGCAGTAATAGGCGCTCCCATACGCTCTGGACCATACTCTGGAAACCCCTGTACACTCCGTCCTGTCTTAAAAGCTACATCTGCAAGCAGTAAGGCTGCAGTTTTAGCACCCTGTCCTCCTCTGCCATGCCATCTGATTTCAATTCCGTTATTCATGTCATTACTCTCCTTTTAACCTATTTAAATATACTGTATATTACTATTCACAGTCTGTACTATACATAGTAACAAATAACGCTGTACCTAAAGCCAGCATGTTTAATTATATCCCCATTTTTAAAAAAGTAAAGAGGTTTTGAGCAATTTTTTTCATTTTAATAGTGAATTTTTTTCATGTTTAATATATAAAACTTTTATAAATCTACTGTCCTGCAGCAGTGCAAAATTCTTCCAGTGTAATATCATTCTTCATAATAAACTTTGCCGCCTCTTTGCCAACATACCGGAAATGCCACGGCTCAAAATTAACACCAGTGATACCGCTTTTGTCCTCTGGATAGCGCAATATAAAACCATATTTATAACAGTTTTTGCGAAGCCACTTATTGCCAGGTTCATCTTTCTGCGAAGCATCCATAACTGAGTTACCTGAACAGAGTATGTCAAGTGCCAGCCCTGTCTGGTGCTCGCTGCATCCTGCTGGCATAGTTTCCCTGTAAACTTCTTCTAATGAATCATTATAAGACATGCCACGCTCCATACATATACGCACATCTTCATCAACAAGCTGCTGCTGTCTTTCTGCACTTCTGTATGCAGAAGCTATCCAGTAATTGTAACCTTGCAGTTCTGCATCAGCAAACATTCTCGTTAAACCATCATAAAGTTCAACAGAGGCCTCAAGCCTTCCATCACATATATGCCTTAAAAAAGGTGTATAATCTGACGGCAGTGGGTTGTCCCTGTTGGCAAGTATAAGCAGCTCTTTATTATTGTTATAAATTTCCAGGCACTTACTGTATCTGTCTTTGCTATGGCTGTTTCCTGCAGTAGCCGTGTTGTCTGTAGATGAAACTGCCTTTTTGTCTGTGCTGATGCCACTCTTATCTAGCTGCACAGTATAACGCTCCTCTGTATTTGTCTTTCCAGTACCACCAAACCTGAATAAACTGTAACAAAACATACCTGATGCCACTGCCATATAAAACACACAACACAATACCCTTTTTAATAATCTTTTTAACATTATTATATTCCTCCTTATCTAAAAGAATTAATTTAGATAAGGATAAACCTGTGCTGCATGTTTTTTATTTCAAACTTGTATCATAGTTGTATAATATATAAAACCCTTGAAAATATTGGATTTTCAAGGGTTTTATAAAATCTCTTATTCTTCCTGTAATTAACGTTTTGAAAACTGTGGTGCCCTGCGTGCTTTCTTAAGACCATATTTTTTACGCTCTTTCATACGTGGGTCACGTGTCAGGTACCCTGCTTTTTTAAGTACAGGACGGAAATCAGCATCTACTGTAAGAAGTGCTCTTGCAATACCATGCCTGATTGCACCTGCCTGCCCTGTAAAGCCACCACCACGTACAGTAATTTTTGCATCGTATTTATCAGAGGTATTTGTAACTTCAAAAGGCTGGCGGGCAATTATTTTTAATGTTTCAAGACCAAAATAATCATCCATATCCCTTTTATTTATCGTAATTTTACCTGTGCCTGGCAATAAATATACCCTGGCAACACTGCTTTTTCTCCTGCCTGTTCCATAAAACTTTGCATTTGCCACTGTATTTTCCTCCTCTCTATGCTCTCTCTTTAATTTCTAAAACTTCCGGTTTCTGTGCCTCATGTAAATGCTCTGCACCTGCATAAACATGGAGTTTTCTAAACATCTGGCGTCCAAGTGGTCCCTTTGGAAGCATGCCCTTTACAGCATGGTTAATAACATACTCAGGTTTCTTAGCGAGCATATCTTTGAGTGTTGTCTCTCTCATTCCTCCTACATAGCTGGAATGGTTATAATATATCTTCTGGTCAGGCTTCTTGCCTGTAACCTTAATTTTATCAGCATTAATTACAATTACATAGTCACCTGTATCAATATGAGGTGTGTAAATAGGTTTCTTTTTACCTCTCAGCACGTTGGCAACCTCTGATGCGAGGCGTCCCAATGTATGTCCTGTAGCGTCAACTACATACCATTTTCTTTCAATTGTGGATGGGCTAGCCATAAAACTTTTCATCCCAGTACCTCCTAATCTTAATTATTACGAATCTTTATCTACAATAATTGCGCGTAGATGCTCTACCGGGGCTTATGGTTCAGCATAACACACGCCACATTTGCTAATTATATTACGATTATCTTAGCTTGTCAAGGCATAAAAACCTAAATTGTAAAATAAATGGCAAATGGAGGTTACTATAAACGGCATAGGCCGTGAATAGTAACAGTTTATATCCTGTCTTTTTCATTTCCATACATTCCATTATTGTCAATCTGTTCTTTTTTCTCTTTTATAAGATAAAGACCAGTTAATATTATAACTACTGAGAATACAAATCTTGGGCAGTAGTCCATTATCCAGTATATAATATGTGACTTGAAATGTATATTAAATATATCCTCAAATATATAGAACATATTTTCAAGTATTGCATAACTTCCAGCTATTATTAAAATAACTGCAGCAGGAATACGGATTCTGCTTAGATTAAAGTTAAAGTTTCTGTCTTCTTCTATAAATAAATACTTGTCTTCCAGCATACTAAACTCTGCATCAGAAAGAGAATTTGTATTTAATGAATCAAAAAATGCATAGCACCAGATAACAGGCAGTGCACATAAAAGCCAGTCTGCATATAGCATATTTGCGATTAATATCTCTCCAAAAAACAGCAGCATAAGGCTTGTTCCCCGTTTTAAAAACCCCTGGTACATCTGTCCGGCTCCTGGCATACATGATATGCATAAATTCCAAAATTTATTTTTCTTACTTGTCATAGTTAACCTCTTTTCTTTATTTAACCTCATTAAGTGATTCTGCAGCTATCTTCTATCCAGTTTTAATGCTCTTGAAACATCATCAGATATTTTTGCGGATGTATCTCTGAAGAAATCCAATATTTTTAAACTGCTTTTTACATCTTCTTCTGTAATTTCCTTTGTCAGTGAAAATCCTGCTTCTCTGTAATTTGTATTAATGCCTGCTTTTGGAAGTGTATCTGCTGGCATCATTATCATTGTTACTGTTGCACAGACTGCAAATGCAACTTTTGCCGTATACGTCCAGAATTCTTTCTGTTTTTTTCCTGTCCTGCCAGCTGCAGTTTTCCATGACAGGTTTACCATACTTGTATTTTTCTTATAGACAGTCTGCTTTAGTATATTATCCTTTAAGTCCAGGGGAGCAGGTATAAGCTCTCTTTTTTGTATAGCTTCTGCAAGTTTTCCTGCACAAAATTCACATCCAGATATATGTTTTAAAAAATCCATCTGTTCTGTCTGTGATATCTTATCTAACATATAATCGTTTAATTGTTCTTTAGTTATATGCATTACAATAAGTCCTCCTTCCTTATCTTCTTCTGGAGCATCAATTTAGCCCTGCGTATCTGTGTCTGTACTGTTTTAAGCTTTTTGCCTGAATCATTTGCAATCTGCAAAGCTGTCTTCCCATTGCAGTAATACTGTGTGGCAATCTCGTTATATGGTGGTTTCAGGTTATTACAGGTATCTAATAGCTGGTATCTGGCTTCTTCCTGTATCATTTCACGCTCTGGAGACAGAACACAGGATGAATTCTGGACCAGTACTTCATCTTCTACAGGCACAGCCCTCCTGTCTGCCCTTTTTAAGTAGTCAAGGCACTTATTAACTGCAATCCTTGTGATAAAGCCGCCTGGATTAATTCCATCAAAGTTTTCTAATGATTTATATACAGAAAGAAATGTCTCTTGTGTCATATCCTCTGCATCAAAATAATTGCCAGTTATTTTATAGCAGACAGAAAAAGCCAGTCTTTCATACTTATTAAGCAGCTCTATAAATTCCTTATCCTTTTCTGGCATTTCTTCTTTCAAAACCATTCCACCTCTCTTGCAATAATGCCTGAAAAACACTGTATTAATGTCTTTCTATTATATATAACGGTACAGCAGATAAAAAGCCTTCAAAAAAATGTATTTTTTACACAATAAATTTAAACCCTGGCAAAATACATAATCCTGCCAGGGTTTAAAAATCTGGTTTATTTATATTTTTTTACAAGCCACTTTCCTTGTGGCGATAAATCTGAAGTCTTAAAGCCTGATGTTTTTGTGCATGATGGATTTAACAATGATGCGCTTTCATCTTTGTTGCTAAGGCTCCAGCAGACATAGCCTATATTGTATTTGTCCATAAGCTTAATCCACTTATTGGCACTTTTAAAATCATATGCACCATTGCCACTTGCATCACATGTGCCAAATTCTGTACATATAACAGGCAGCCCGTTTTTATAAGCTGTCTTAAGTTTTTGGCGGTAGCTGTCCTGATGTGTTGCCGCATAAAAGTGTACTGAATACATTATATTAGAATAATCTTTTAATGGGTCCAGTGATGCGGTATCAACGTCCTGTGACCATGTAGGCGTCCCAACTATTATTACTGCCTTACTGTTATTTTTTCTTATTATATTAATTATTTTTCTGGCATATAATTTGATATCTTCCCATGTCGTTGCCCCATTTGGCTCATTACATATCTCATACAGTATATTGTTATATGCACTATACTTTTTGCTAATCTTTTTAAAAAATGCTGCTGCCTCTTTCTGGTGCTTTAATGGATTCTGGTCACTTAAAACATGCCAGTCAATTATTACATACATGCCAAGTTTTGATGCCGCTTTTACACCTGCATCTATTGTATCTATAAGTTTTTCCCTGCCAGCATCATCTGTTACGCAATAACCATTATATTCTTCTGTATACATAGCAAGCCGGACTGTATTTACACCCCACTTATCACGTATAGTTTTAAATGAACCTTCATTTACATATGGATAGCCAGTATCCCAGTTTATTCCATGGGTACTTACGCCTTTTAACTGTACAGCCCTGCCATTTTTATCAACAAGCTGGCTTTTCTTTACTGACAGCTGCCCATGTTTTGCTGTAAATGAATATGCGGCTTCTGTATCTGGCGCTGGCAAAAATATTACCAGCAAAGTTAAAATAATAATTGCACAATTTAACTTTTTAAACAATGTATGCTCCTCCACTTACTTATTAGTTTTTATAATACTTTGCTTAAAAAATCTTTAAGCCTGTCATTGTCAGGGGCTTCAAAAATTTTTTCAGGAGTGCCTGATTCTGCTATAATGCCATTATTCATAAAAAATACCCTGTCTGATATTTCTTTTGCAAAACCCATCTCATGAGTAACTATCATCATTGTCATGCCGCTCTTTGCAAGATTTTTTATAACCTCAAGCACTTCACCTACCATTTCAGGGTCAAGTGCAGATGTTGGTTCATCAAAAAGCATAACTTCCGGCTCCATAGCCATTGCACGTACTATTGCAAGTCTCTGCTTCTGCCCGCCTGACAGTTTGGCAGGTTTTACATCTGCCTTATCTTTAAGGCCTACTCTTTCAAGAAGCTCTAGGGCTTTCTTATGTGCCTGTTCTTTTGTCATTTTATTTAATATTACAGGCGCCATTGTAATATTCTGTTCAACTGTCATATTTGGAAATACATTAAAATGCTGGAATACCATGCCCATCTTCTGGCGGTGCACATTTATATTTACACCCCTTGCCGTAATATCTTCACCTTTAAAAAGAATACGCCCTGATGTGGGGATTTCAAGCAGGTTCATGCATCTTAAAAGTGTGGACTTGCCTGAACCTGAAGGCCCTATAAGGCTGACTATTTCATTCTGGCTTACCTGCTGTGTCACATCTTTAAGTACCTCCAGGCTGCCAAACTTCTTTGATATATGTTCAAACTTAATCATTCTGCACGCAGCCTCCTTTCTAAAAATGCTACAAGCTTGCTAAGTGTAAATGAAAGTGCAAAATATATTATGCCTACTACAAATAATGGCTCAAGTGTTAAAAATGTTGCACCGTTAATTGTGCGGTATGTAGTCATCAAATCACCTACAAAAAATGTAGAAGCAAGTGACGTTTCTTTAATATCTGTGACAAATTCATTGGCAAGTGCTGGCAGAATGTTTCTCATAGCCTGTGGGAGCACAACCATGCGCAATGTCTGCACATGGTTAAGCCCAAGGCTTCTTGCTGCTTCTGTCTGCCCGTGGTCAACTGACTGTATCCCTGAACGGATTATTTCTGATATATAAGCAGTTGTGTTAAGCACAAGGCCAACTGACACAGCAGCAAATGGAGAGAGGTTTATGCCTATTTCTGGCAGCAGGAACATAAATATATACAACTGTAACAAAAGTGGTGTATTGCGGAACAGTTCAATATATGCTGTGCCAAGAACTGACAATATCTTTTTGCTGCTCATCTTTAAAAGTGCAACAAGTGTCCCAAGTATTGTACCACAAGTTACTGCTATAAATGCAAGCAGCAGTGTATATCCTATGCCCTGTATAAACAGTCCGCTATAATCTCTTGCCACACGCAATATATTATCAAGCATTATTTCAAAAGTCATTGCTTCCTCCATTCTTATCTTATGTCTTTACTTTCCTATAGATGCTGTAAGTTCCTGTGCTTCAACAAGCCATCCATCATACAGTTTCTGGTCATTTATCTCTTTTATAATTTCATTCATCTTATCTTTTAATTCTGTTTCGCCCTTAGCTACTGCTACTACAAGTTCTGCTTCATCATAGATAAATACAGGTTCTGCAATTGCAAGAGAGTCATCACTTGCCACGATAGAATCTGCTACTACTTTCTGTAATACAACACCTGCAGCTTTCTTTGACTTAACCATCTGTATGCCATCTGTAACTTTGCTTATAAGCTGTTTTTTAGCATCTGCAAGATACTCGTCAACGATAGAATCCTGCGCTGAGCCATTCTGTGCTGTAACAGTTTCACCGCTAAAGCTTGCAGCATCTTTATATTTGCCAGCATCTTCTTTATTGACAACTACAACCTGCTCTGAATCATCAAAATATGCATCTGTAAAGTCTACAGATTCCCTTCTTTTCTCCGACGGATAATATGCATTAATAGAACAGTCTACTTTGTTCTGTGTCACTCCTGCAAGACAAGTGTCAAAATCCATTGCAGTGATTTCCATATCAACACCCATCTTTTCCGCAATATATTTTATCATTTCAACATCTGCACCTACATAGGTATCCTGTCCACTTTTTGCAGGGTCTTCAAATTCATATGGTGCAAAGTCAGGTGAAACTGCAACTTTAAGCACTCCTGCCTCCTGTACCCTTTCAAGTGCGTTTTTTTCCTTGCTGCCACCATTTCCGCTTCCGCTGTTGCTGCCATTCCCGGCGTTTCCGCATCCTGCGAAACTAAAAACCATTGCTGTACACAATGCAGACGCTATTAATTTTTTTAATTTCATATTACCTTTCCTCCATGCTTTTAATATTTAATTATACTTGTACATAGAAAAAGCAGTACGTAGAATTATGTCCATACGTCTGCTTTGACTACCCTCACTCTAAAAACTATATACCAATTCAGAGAGTTTTGCAAGTAAAAATTTAAAGTACATCAAGTGCTGTCATTGCCATGGCCTTTGCTGCTATATGCATCAGTTTTTTCGCCTCATCTGAGCCTGCCACATCTATAAATCCCTGTTCATGTATGCCTGCATCTGAAATATGGGATGTTCCCAGTGTAGTATAGCAGACAGGGCACCTATATGATACATTCCCTATATCTGTGCTTTCACAGTGGTACTTATCTCCCTCTTCAAGCCTGGTTATGCCAAGTTCTGCAAGGTTTGCCTTCATAAGGCTGTTCAGTTTTTCATTGCGTTTAATATCATAAAAAGTATTTTTTGCTCTTTTATATCTGAACTGTGCACCTGTCATAAGACTTGCTCCCTTGCCAATATTTACAATACGCTCTGCTGCCTTTTCCAGAATGTTTTTATCAGTTGCACGGACAAATATCCACATTGATGCATATTCTGGTATTATATTTGGTGACTGTCCGCCATTTGTTATTACCTCATGGATTTTAACATCTGGGCCAAATTGTTGTCTCATAGCATTAATGCCAGCTATTGCAAGATGGCATGCATCAAGTGCATTAATTCCATTTTCAGGTTCTTTGGCTGCATGTGCTGCTCTTCCATAAAATTCAAATGTATAATCCGTCATAGCCATAGCTGTAGTATCAACACAGTTTACTCTTCCCAGATGCATCTGCAGCACCGCATCTATATTGTCAAATGCTCCAAGCTCTGCAAAATTAACCTTGCTTCCAGTCTTTTCTTCTGACTGTGTTCCAAACAGGATAATTTTTCCATTAAAATACCTGCTTATATCTTTAAGGGAACGGGCAGCAGCCATTGTGCTCCCAGCTATCCAGTTATGTCCGCACGCATGTGCTGTTTTATTATGGGCATCCCCATATCCAGGAAGTGCATCATATTCGGCAAGAAATGCAACTGTTTTACCATTATGTTCATTATCACTACAATATTCAGCTTTAAATGAGGTGTCAAAACCAAGATAAGGATACGTAACATTAAATCCAATACTGCGTAGTTTCTTTACAAGGTATGCAGAAGATTTATATTCCTCATCACTAAGCTCAGGATTATTATAAATATAATCACTGATTTCCTCTGCCCATTTTGCAATTTTATCCTCAGCCTGGCATATGATTTGTTTAATTTCCTCCATTATAATATCCTCCTGTCAGAAATCTGGTTTTATCTGTATAAGTTGAAGCCAGGGTCAAAAATTATAAATAGTATATTTTAAATACCAGTTTTTTCACAAAAGGGAAAAGAGGTGTATTTATAAATACTGTAATAAGAATAGCTAATATGCAGAGTATAATTATATATCTTTTTAGTGCTGCTATTGTTTCAAGTGTTCTGATGCGCTTCTGGCAGTATTGTATATTTTTACTGCACTCTTCTTTTTTATAGCCAAATTTTTTTACAAGTTTAAAATCTTCGGCTATATCAGCAAAATCACTTTTGCTTTTAGCCTCTGCAAGTTTTTTTAAAGCTGTATCAAAAACTTCCGCTGCGCCACTGTCTGCTGCCGCCTGTGCATCTTTTAAACATTTTTGCATAAGTACTGCTGAATCTTTATAACTGTCAAGCCTGCTAAACTTCTTTGCTGCATCATTTAATGAAGATACAAGCCTGTCAAACCTGCTTATGCAGTCTACAGCTTCCATCAGGCTTACAGCCGAGCGGTATAAACTTTCTTCTTTTGAAAGTTTTTCCTTTTTTTTAACTGGTTTTACTGGCATATAGCCACCTCCTTTCTGAAGCATATGTCAGTTATTTAATCTGCTCAACGCTTTCTTTAGACAAAATTTTGTTAATATTCAGCGTAAATAGTGTTATTGCCGTTATTGCTGATATAAAGTCTGATACAGGCTCTGCTAAATATACACCATCTGTACCCCAGAAAAGCGGAAAAATAACCGCAAGCGGGGCAAGCAGGATTACTTTTCTTAACATAGCTATAAACAGTGATATTTTTGCCTGTCCAAGTGCCAGAAATGTAGGCTGTATTGCCATCTGTACACCAAATAAAAGCATACCACACATAAATAAAGGCATCTTTGCGCTAACCAGATTTACCAGCACATCATCTTCTGTAAATATTTTGGCAAATATTCCAGGAAATGCCATAACAGCAGCCGTTCCTATAAATGAAAAACTTCCACATATTAATATCATTCTTTTATATGTCTGCTTTACACGTTTAAAATTCTGTGCGCCAAAGTTATAACTTATAAGCGGCTGTACTCCCTGTGTAAATCCTCCAACCGGTGCAGAGAAAAACTGCATTACACTCTGCATTATTGTAAGGGAGGCAACATATATATCCCCGCCATACCTTTGCAGCCCGCTGTTCATAACTATTGATATAAGGCTTTCTGTTGACCTCATGACAAATGGGGATATCCCCAGTGAGCAGATGGATTTTATAATTTTAAAGTCAGGCTTCATATACTTAAACCTGATTTTGAGCAATGCTTTTTTGCCAGTCAGAAAGTAAAGTACCCATATAGCTGATAAGGTCTGTGAAATAATAGTAGCAATTGCAGCACCCTTTACACCCATTTTTAATACAAAGATAAATACTGGGTCAAGTATTATATTAAATACTGCTCCCACAAGTACAGAGCCCATTGCCACACCAGAATTGCCCTGTGCTATAATGTACGTGTTAAGCCCAAGTGCAAGCTCTACGGATATTGTTCCCACAAGATACCATGACAGGTATGTACTTGCATAAGAAATAGTTGCATCACTTGCACCAAATGCGTATAACAGCGGTCTCTGCCATATATAAAATACAAACATAAGAATACCCGTAAAAATCACAAGCAGCAGTGTTCCATTGCCAAGTATTTTCTCTGCATGTTCTTTATCACCCTTGCCTAACCATATTGAAGACAGTGGTGCACCGCCCTGTCCAACAAATGCAGAAAAAGCAGATATAAATACAATAATGGGCAGCGCTACGCCTACACCTGTAAGGGCATCAGAGCCAACCCCTGGTATGTGCCCGATATAAATGCGGTCTACTATATTATAAAGTATATTTATTATCTGTGCCACTATAGTGGGCATCGCCATCTTAAACATAAGTTTATTTAAATTGCCTTCTCCAAGATTTTTTTCCTTTTCAGCCATACCCATAGTAATCCTCCATCTAAAATCCACGGCATCATTTAATAATTTCATGTAAGAAACATGACATATCTGTTTTTTTATTAAATCTTTCCTTTACATAGCTAATATGAAGATATTCCTTAGCCCTTGTCATCGCTACATAAAACATACGTCTTTCTTCTTCTATATCATCATCCAGGACAGCTTTGCTATGTGGAATAACACCTTCATTAGCATCTGGTATAAATACACAAGTATATTCCAGGCCTTTTGCACCATGCATTGTAAGCACAGTGACAAAATCACCTTCCTGCCCTGCCCCATTTAACATAGCCCTGCTTTTTCCTGCCTGTTCTTTTAATTCTTCACCATATAATTTAATATATTCAAACCATCCGTCAAAACTTTTCTGGCTTTTTGCTTCCTCCTGAAGTTCATCAAGGACATTTATAAGGTCATCAATACGAATCCCCCTGTAGTCTGCATATTCTTTAATATAATCATTATAACCTATCCCGCGTCTTATAAAATCTATTGCAATAAATGGCTTTAAAGTTGAAAGAAACTGCAGGTCATATTCAAACTGCTCTATTTTATCTATCATCCACAATTTGTCTTTATAAAAAGATTTGAGTTCTTTTATATCAACATAAGGTTCTGTAAATGCGTTTCTGTGTACATATCTTTTGGGTCTGTTTATTATCCTTAAAAAAGATGCCCTGTCCCTGTCACCCATTGCAACTTTTATATATGTAAGTATATCCCTTGCAATCCAGTGTTCATATATATTAGGAATACGTTCTTTCATTATAAATGGTATATTATATTCCATTAACTTCGATGTCAGCGCCCTTGCCTGTATATTTGTACGGAATAAAACCGCCATTTCACTATATGGTATCTCTTTCTGGCGGTATTCTAATATTTTTTTGCAAATATAATCATTTTCTTCTGTAAGATTATTAAAGTTTGTAACATATACTGGATTTTTCTTTACTCTTGATGCTTTTAACTTCTTCGCAAACCTGTTTTTATTATGTTTTATAAGACGGCTTGAAGCTTCTACAACTGAAGCACTGCATCTGTAATTTACGCTTAGTATATGCTTTTCTGCATTTTTATAATCTCTTAAAAACTGCTGCATGATATCAGGTCTTGCCCCGCGGAATCCATATATTGACTGGTCATCATCACCCACAATAAAAACATTATTTTCAGGTTTTGCAAGGAGTTTTATAATATCATACTGTACACGGTTAATATCCTGGAATTCATCTATAAGTATAAATGGATACTGTCTGTGCCACATATTTAAAATATCCGGCCGTTCTGATAAAAGCTCATAACAGTACACAAGCATATCATCAAAATCAATAAGTCTTTGCCTGGTTAGTTTATCCTGATAGCTGTTATAGATTTCTTTAAATATGCCATCTGGGCAATTTACAGAATAATAATGCTCTAAATCAAGCCTTCCGCCTTTTACCAGACTGATTTCAGCTTCTAAATCATTTAAGAATTCATTCTCATCCTGGATTTCTATATCAATGCCTGATATAATTTCTTTTAGTATGCCTCTTCTGGCACTGTCATGTATAATATTTGCAGCTGTAAAATTATATGCTATCTTAAGAATCATAAAAAAAATTGCATGAAATGTGCCAAACTGTACTTTTCCAGCAGCATTACCCATTATATTACTATATCTTTTCTTCATCTCAACAGCAGCAGCTTTAGTAAAAGTTATAACAAGTATATTTGAAGGACTGATTTTACAATTCTGTACTAAATAGCGTATCCTCTCTGTTATAACACGGGTTTTTCCAGAACCTGGCGTACCTATTACAAGACAGGGACCCCTAAAATGCATAACTGCTTTTTTCTGCTCATCATTAAGATTAATCATTGTAATTCTCCATAATAATATCACTATAGAAAAAAAGCCTTTGCCATATAGATAAATTATATAACCTATAAAGCAAAAGCTTCTAACCTTATATCTTCAAAACTGTATACTAATCCAGACATCCTTTAACCTCATCCTTCACATATAAATAAAGAATATATGCAACTTAAGGCCAAGCCCTCGGCC
>DKXQ01000220.1 GCA_002493085.1 Lachnoclostridium sp. UBA7122 | reverse complement strand
TTAAACCACATATAAAAGAATTTGCATGAATACATTTGTCCACTTTTATATATGTTTAAGCATAAAACTACTTACTTAACAGAAAGTCCTTACACTGCTTCCCTATATCTTAATCCTTGTTTATAATTCTGTCAACTTGTGAATTACTTCCATAGCATATTTTTTGTTACTTTGCAAGCAGTTTTGCTTCAAGTAATACAAGGCTTTTATTTTTCTGCCATATTCCATTAAATTCACTAAGAGGCAATGGGCAGGCTGATTTGCCTATTTCCAGTGTAATACTTGGAAGCTTTTTCTTATACATAACAAATTCACGGAGATTGCCTGTTGAGTCCCCGCCAGTACTTTTACTGTAGCCTGAAGCGCTGGCATATCCTGTAATGCTGCATGCAAGTTTATACATGTCAGTAATTGTTTCTTTAAGTGGTCCTTCGTAGTCACCAAAAACTATTGAGCCTGTTGCATGGTAATTAATCTGTCCTCTTACAGTTGTACTATTTTTCAGTTTATTGATAAGCCCGGTTATAGCTTTTGTCTCTGGCTCACTGCATTTTTCAGGACCTGTATAGCCTTCACTGCTGCGTCTGCCAGAACGTGCTACATATTCATATGGATAATTTCTGTTTAAATCAACACCCCTGGCATTTGCCTTCCACTGTGAAGGATTTTGCGAGCCTGGCATTTTCAAGAGTTTTTTACGCAGTGTTGTATTCCTGACAGCAGAAAAGCCATACTGTGATATCGATGCCCCATCAGGATTAGCCATAGGTACATAGTGTATTGCAACTTTATTAAGCACATCTGATACAAGAACTCCATCAAGCTGCTCATTATAATTCTGCAGATAATACTCAATCTGTTTCATACATAACTGTGATGTCATATATTCTCTCGCATGAAGTTCCGCAATTACAAGAACCGACTGGCCTGCATGCTGGTTGCCAATTACAAGGTCATAAATATTTCTGCCATCTGCTGACCTGCCGATGGTATTATAATGGAAATATCTGCCATAAAGCTTTTTAAGCGCCTTTATATCACTGCACAGTTCTGTGTAACTGTACTTTTGTATGCCTGTGTTGATTTCATCCCTTAAAAGTACCCCTGTATATGCATTGCTGCCATAAATTCTCACCTTTTCATTATAGTATACAGGGACAATTTTATAAATATATTTCTTTCCTGTTACAATGCCTGAATCCTCATATTTGGCATTTTTTACAACAGCGGCTTTTTTAAAGCCCCCGCCTTCCCCTTTTTTGTATACTATAAATTCTTTAGTGCAATTTCCCCTTTTCCACAAAACATCAATTTTATTGGTTGCAGTCCTTTTATAGCCCATAGCTGATACCTTATCTGGTATACATGCAGTTATAGCTTTTGTTGTTCCAATAACTCTTTTTTTCCCAAATATAGCTGTAACCTTATATTTATAATATTTGCCTGTTTTTACTTTGTCACTGTATTTTATTCCTTTTGTTGTCTTTATAAGTTTCCACTTTGCTCCGCTTCCTATTTTCCTCCATACCTTATATTTATCTGCATATTTTCTTTTAGGCCATGAGACAGCTAGTCTGTCTTTACCTGCTTTCTTTACAGATATATTAAAACCTGTGTTATCTTTTTTAGGTATAATTATTGCATCAAGCCCTGTAAAATCTGGCACAGAAGGTATTGATGATGGTTTCATAGCTGATGGCATATCAGACGGTGATGCAGATGGTGGCGCAGATGGTGGCGCTGTTGTCTGTACTGTATCAGGTGTTTCTGCTGGTTCTGCTGTTGGTTCTGTTTCAGGTGATGGCTCTGCCACTGTACCAGATGGTGATGGCTGCGGTGAAAAAACAGTCTCTGGCAGTTCTGCCGCTGTCACATTTGTATCTGCCATAAATAATACAGTTACTGTTATAAGCAGAATATATACAGCCCTGTACCATTTGCCTAATTGTCCCATAATATCCTCCACGTTCTGGAAATGCTGCCACTGGCAAGTATACCATATATATGATACTGCCACTTTTCTTATGTATAATCCCCATATTATAATCCAAGGATTTTTTCTACCTCTTTTTGCATATCTGCTGTTTCACATACTGTACTGTGAAGTACAGGTACATTCTGTATTTCTGATATTGCTTTTGGTATTGCTGTATGTGACAGCCTGCACAGTTCATCTATAAGCGTAAAATCATCCTTGCCTTTATACTCTTCGCTGATAGCACCCATAACGCTTGTACCAAATTTATATGGACTTGCGGTTGATGCAATGACTGTTACTGAACTATCACCTGTTTTTTGCCTGTAATCACGGTAAACGGCAGATGCTACTGCTGTATGTGTATCCAGTACATAGCCAGTGTTTTTATATACGGTTTTAATTTCAGCAGCAGTCTTTTCCTCATCTGCCCATCCGCAAGCAAAGCAGTCCAGTTGTTTTCTCATAGCCGGAGCCAGCGCATACCTGCCTTCTTTGGCAAGTAAATCCATCATCTGGCCTGTTGCTCTGGCATCATCCCCCGCAATCTTATAAAGCAGACGTTCAAGATTGCTTGAAACAAGTATATCCATTGACGGTGATGATGTAAGTATAAAATCACGGTTTTTATCATAAACCCCTGTTTCAAAAAAATCAAATAGTACTTTATTTTCATTAGATGCACATATAAGCTTATTGACTGGGACACCCATATTTTTGGCATAATATGCTGCAAGAATATTTCCAAAGTTACCTGTAGGAACAACAAAATTGACTGGTTCCCCATTTTTTATAACACCATCTGCAAGAAGTCTTGAATATGAATACACATAGTATACAACCTGTGGGACAAGCCGTCCTATATTAATAGAATTGGCAGATGAAAACTGGTATCCATGGCTGTCCATAACTTTTGCAAGTTCTCTGTTATTAAACATGGCTTTTACACCGCTCTGGGCATCGTCAAAATTGCCTGTTATTCCTATGACAGATGTATTAACCCCCTTCTGTGTCACCATCTGGCGCTCCTGTATCCTGCTTACACCATTTTTAGGGTAAAATACAATAATCCTTGTGCCTTCCACATCTGCAAACCCTGCAAGCGCTGCTTTGCCGGTATCCCCTGATGTAGCTGTAAGTATTACAATTTCATTATCTATATTATTCTTTTTAGCCGAAGTTGTAAGAAGGTGTGGCAGTATAGAAAGTGCCATATCCTTAAATGCAATAGTAGCACCGTGGAACAGCTCCAGATAGTAAACTCCCTCTTTTTCCACTAATGGCGCAATTTCCCCAGTATCAAACTTTTCATCGTATGCCTTTTCAATACAGCTTTTCAGTTCTGTTTCTGTAAAATCTGTAAAAAATAATTTCATAACTTCATAGGCAGCTTCTTTGTAAGACATCTTTGAAACTGCCTCTAAGGAAACATCAAGCTGTGGTATGCTTTCTGGCACAAAAAGACCTCCGTCACCAGCCAGTCCCTTTAAAATTGCCTGTGATGCAGACACCTTTGTACTGTCACCACGTGTACTCTGATACATAAGTTCCATTATATCCTCCATTCTGCTGCATAAAACAGCTTTATATAACTGTCAATATAAATTAAGATGAATATATATATACGACATATCATACAATAACATTGTGTTAATTTCAAGAACCCATTACAAAAACACATTTTTAAATTAAATTTAGAAAAGCGCATTTAAAAATGCCTCCAGCAAGTTTAAATACGCTATTTATCAAGAACTGGCACATTAGTGCATATGCCAGTATTTAGAAATTTTTAACAAATTATAATTTTTATTTATAAAATTCGTGGCAGCGGTATCCGAATAATTTTGTAAGACATCTGTCAAACCATGACGCATTATCTGGGTCAGCATATGCCCTTTCCATAAAATAAAGTGCCCCCTGTGACGGGTCAGACCCATTTAAAGCATCCCTTACAGCTTTTTTAGTACCCTCTGATACATCCACGGTATAGTATCTTCCATCATATATAGGTGAAAACTGGTACGTAGAGCCATTGTGTGCAAAAACTACTTCTTTAACAGTAGATGGAAATGATTTATTTTTAACCCTGTTTAAAACAACATTGGCTACAAGCACTTTTCCCTTGTGGTCTTCACCACCAGCCTCAGCTTCCACAATCCTTTCAAGTATAACCCTGTCGGCAGCAGATACAGATACACCACAGCTTTTCCTGATGCGTGCCGCCTCTTGTATCTGTGCCCTTTTCTTATGGTTCTCACTTAGCCTCTGGATTCTGTTATAATTACCAACATTCTCTACAATACAGCTCTGTGGCTGCATTATAACTACTTTTTGCGAAGAAACATCCTTTACTGCAGCAGGTGCCATTGCAACTGCGGCATTGCCAGCAGCTGGTACAAGCGCTGCGCTGGCTGCTGTTACTGCGGCCAATGCTCCTTTTGTTACTTTCCTCATAATTACCTCATTTCTGCATAGCCAGATTTACTGACTTTGGCTTTATTGCAAATAGCAAGTCTGTAGTTTGAAATATTACATAAGGTTAATCTTTGTTACAAAACTATTACAAATTATATGAATTTTTTTAATTTTTATTCACTTTATTTACAAATTTGTGTATACTTAACAAAAAATAACTGATTATACGGAGGAAATATATGAAAATGATGCCTGGAGTATCACGGTCTGTAAAAAAGGATGGAAACATTTATTACAGGGCTTCTATTACATTCCATTCAAAACATATAAGCCTTGGAAGTTTTAGCACTGAGGAACAGGCACATAAAGCTTATCTCGATGCCTCAGATATTATAAACAGCGAAAAAAATTATACACCTGATGATTATTTTGATGCAGGCTGCCAGTCCCTTTCTTTTGGCAAGTGGGTTGTAATTAATAACTTTAAAAACAATGGTATTTACATTAAAACACCTATTTATCTAAAAAAGAACTATTTTAACTATTATATTTCTGAACAGGACATGCTGGTTTTTGATGTTGATGACCTTTTTTATTATTCAGAACATACAATTATGAGACGTGGAAACCATCTTTTTGTTACAGAATATGGCATGCAGGTCAATATCGCCTCACGTTATGGCATACGTAACTTTGCAAGGCCTGGTACAGATTTCCGTTTTGTCAATGGCAATAACAGGGATTTCAGGTATGAAAATATAGAAATATTCAACCCATACCAGGGTGTGACTGCTGAAAAGCGCAAAGGCGGTGTGTGTTATGTTACAAGGATACATGTCAATGGAAACTTTACTGTTGGACACTATAGCACTATTGAAGAGGCAGCAGCAGCATATAATAAAGCAGCAGATATACTTGAAAAAAAGGGAGTTATAAAACACTTTGAAAGAAATTATATTGAAGAAATGCCGGCAAAAGAGTATATAAAACTATACAATTCTGCCAGCATAGCTGATAAAATAATTAATTATTAACTGTTACTATTTTGTTGCTGCTTTGGTATATGTTTTAATTTATTGTATCTTTTAAGTACAAAATATTCAAGCCTGCGTTTAAGCACTATCTGTATTTCCTCATGTTTTGCAATAGGCCTGACAAGTATTGAATGGATTCCTGCTTTGTTGGCACCCCATATATCAGTAAATATCTGGTCGCCAACAAAAAGAGTGTTTCTGTTTGTGGTCTTCATACGTTTCATGCCCTCTATATATCCTTTTGGCGAGGGTTTCCCTGCTGAGTATACATAATCAGATTCAAGTGCTTCAGCGAGCGGTTTCACCCTGTATTCCTTATTGTTTGAAATAATACATGTCTTAAATCCCATCTCCTTAAGCTGCTCAAATAATTCAATCGCACGTATAGTAACAGGTTCGCCATGTTCAACTAAAGTATTATCAACATCAAACAAAATGCCCCTGTATCCCTTTCCATAATAGGCATAAAAATCAATGTCATATGCCGAGTCATAATCTTCGCTTGGAAATAAACTTTGATGCATTATATATCCTTTCAAATTTTGTTCTCTTAGATAACATTTTTACATATTAAACATTAAATTGTGCTGACAGGTTAATCATTTCGATTGCGCCCAGTGCACAGTCATATCCTTTATTTCCGGCTTTTGTGCCAGCCCGCTCTATTGCCTGTTGTATATTGTCTGTAGTAACTATGCCAAACATTACAGGTATTCCAGATTCAAGCCCTATGCTTGCAATGCCCTTTGCAGCTTCATTGCACACAAGGTCATAGTGGCTTGTTGCACCACGTATTACAGCGCCAAGGCAGATAACTGCATCATACTTTCCAGACATCGCCATCTTTTTTGCCATAAATGGTATTTCAAATGCACCCGGCACCCATGCAAGCGTTATATTATCATCATCCACACCATGGCGCACAAGGCCATCCCTTGCACCGCTTATAAGCTTAGATACAATAAATTCATTAAACCTTGCGCCTACAATGCCAATCTTTACTCCGCTGCCTGCTACTACCTTGCCTTCTAATGTTTTCATAATATAAAAACCCCCTTAATATTTTTAAAATGTATTACAAATCAAGTATGTGTCCCATCTTTTCTTTCTTTGTCTTAAGATAAAAAAGGTCATGTTTTCCTGGCTCTATCTGGAGTGGGACTCTTTCAACGATTTCAAGATTATACCCTGCAAGTCCATATACTTTTGATGGATTATTAGTCATAAGCCGCAGTTTGCGTACTCCAAGGTCAACAAGTATCTGTGTGCCTGTTGTATAATCCCTTGCGTCCTCCGGAAATCCAAGTTTAAGATTGGCCTCAACTGTGTCCATGCCTTCGTCCTGAAGTGCATAGGCGCGTATTTTATTGATAAGGCCTATCCCGCGTCCCTCCTGTCTCATATAGAGAAGCACTCCTCTTCCCTCTTTTGCAATCATTCTCATGGCGGCATCATACTGCTGGCCGCAGTCACATCTTGCAGAGCCAAGTGCATCACCTGTAAGGCACTCTGAATGGACACGGCAAAGTACAGGCTCACCATCTGTTATATCACCTTTTACAAGCGCAACATGATGTTCGCCATTTAACTTGTTAATATATCCATATATTGTAAAGTCCCCATAGCGTGTAGGCATTTTAGCCTTTGCCACACACTCTACAAGCACTTCGTGCTCTTTGCGGTACTGTACAAGGTCAGCAATCCTGCCAAATTTCAGCTTATGTTTTTTTGCAAATGCAAGCAGGTCTTCTGTCCTTGCCATGCTTCCGTCTTCTTTCATTATTTCACAGCAGAGTCCTACAGGTTCAAGCCCTGCAAGTTTTACCATATCCACAGTTGCTTCTGTGTGTCCGTTACGCTCCAGTACACCGCCTTTCTTTGCCTGTAATGGAAACATATGCCCTGGCATCCTGAAGTCCTCTGGACGGGCATCAGGCGCAACAGCTTTTTGTGCAGTTATAGAGCGTTCATATGCTGAAATGCCTGTAACTGTATCTTTATGGTCAATAGAAATAGTAAATGCTGTACAGTGGTTATCAGTATTTATTTCACACATCTGGCGCAGTCCAAGCTTTTTTGTATATTCCTCATCCATTGGCATACAGATAAGCCCTTTCGCATGGCTTGCCATAAAGTTTACATTCTCCTGTGTAGCATATCTTGCTGCGCATATTACATCACCTTCATTTTCCCTGTCCTCATCATCAATCATTACAACGTTTTTGCCTGCCCTTATATCCTCAATTAATTCTTCAATTGTATTAAACTTAGTATCCATTTTTAACCTCATTTCTAAAATCCATTTTTAACTAGAAAATCCATAGTCAGCCTGGCAGAGCCATTATCCGTTCTGCCGTAGTTCTGGTTTTCCCGGTTATCTTTAAAACTTAGAAGCCTTTCGACATATTTGCCAATAATATCATTTTCCAGATTAACAATATCTCCAGCACATTTTTTTAGAAGAGTTGTTTCTGAGCTGGTATGTGGTATTACTGATACTGCAAATGTATCTTCACTAAGCTCTGCAACTGTAAGGCTTATGCCATCGATAGCTATAGAACCTTTTTTAACAATATATTTTAAAATCTCCTGCCCTGTGCTTATTGTAACCCATACTGCATTATCTTCACGCCTCATTGACACTACTGTCCCTGTGCCGTCAATATGGCCTGAAACTATATGTCCTCCAAAACGTCCGCCAGCAAGCATCGCACGCTCAAGATTTACAGGGCTTCCCTTTGAAAGACTGCCAAGCGAACTTCTTCTAAGAGTCTCCGCCATAATATCAGCAGAAAACATTTTGCCATGTATAGATGTCACAGTAAGACACACACCATTTACTGCAATGCTGTCGCCAATCCTGGTTTGTTCTAATACTTTTGATGCCTGTATGGTAATAACTGCTGACATGCTTCCTTCTGCAATGGAACTAACTGTGCCTGTTTCTTCTATAATGCCAGTAAACATATGCTTCACCTGTCCTTATTAATAATATCATATTCAAGCAGAATATCATGCCTAAACCTTGTTATTTTCAAATTTCTAAACATATATGCATCATCAGGTGACTTAACTCCCCCGCCGCTTACAGGTGTATATTTGCCGCTTCCGCCAAATATCTTTGGTGCAATATATGCATGTACATGATTTACAATTCCTGCTTTTAACGCACTGTGGTTTAATGTGCCACCACCTTCAAGCAGTATTCCATCAATTCCAAGCCTGCCAAGTTTCAACATAAGTTCTTTTAAGTCCACCCTGCCATTAAGAGGTTTTGTTTTTACAATTTCTGCCCCTGTTTCTTCAATCTGGCTTAGTCTTTGTGCATTATCAGATATTGTTGCAATAATAGTCCTGGTTTTATGCGCAGTTTTTAATACCTCTGAACTATCTGGAATTCTGAGACTGCTGTCACATATAATCCTGACAGGGTTTCTTCCATTTTCAATGCGGCATGTAAGGGATGGATTATCATTAATAACAGTCTGTACACCAGCCATTATTCCTGTAAGTGCATTTCTTGTTTGCTGTACATGGTTTCTTGCACTTTCACCTGTCACCCATCTGCTTTTGCCTGTATCACATGCAGTTTTCCCATCAAGGGTCATTGCATATTTCATCACAACATAAGGGGTCTTTGTCGTAATATAATGGAAAAATACAGGATTTAAAGCATCACACTCTTCTTCAAGTACCCCCTCAGTAACACTAATTCCGGCATCCCTGAGCTGTTTTATGCCTTTTCCTGCGACAAGGCTGTTAGGGTCATGTGAACCAATATACACATTTTTAATGCCATTTCCAATTATAGCTTCAGTGCAAGGGGGCTGTTTGCCATAGTGGCAGCATGGCTCTAAAGTTACATACATGTCAGCACCAGCAGCACTTTCTTTAAGCTGGGAAAATGCATTGCGCTCTGCATGCAGTCCGCCATACTTTTCATGGTATCCCTCTGCAAGTATCCTGTCATCCTTTACAATAACAGCTCCAACAAGCGGGTTTGGGTTTACCCTGCCAAGACCGCCAGACGCAAGCTCTATAGCCCGCCTCATATATTTTTCATCCAAAAAAATACCTCCATTCCAATCCAAAACAAGGCAAGGATTAGCTAAAAATTGCAATACATACAAAAAACCCTGGAAAAAATCCAAGGCTTAAAATCCAATAAAAAACTACAGTTACAAATTTTTACATAAGTATTGTATATCTTCTCTCATCCAGACTCTACTGTCGGCTTTGGAATCACACCAAATCATGCCTTATGGCTTGCGGGCTTGTCTTTGCTCTGTAAAGATATACCGCCGGTCAGGAATTTCACCCTGCCTTGAAGATTATTTTTATTATATATATGACTGGTGGTATTATAACTTATTAAAATTATTAATTCAAGAGGTTTTATTAATTTTGCAGGATAAACTTATAAAATTCACCACTTTACAAGTTTTATAAA
>DKXQ01000056.1:1435-4059 GCA_002493085.1 Lachnoclostridium sp. UBA7122 | reverse complement strand
ATCAAAGTTGTTTCAACAGTGGGCCGTGGCTCTATGTTTTCTGTATTTCTGCCTCATGTATAAAATTTTTGAAGAGAAGAAGATAGCTCCATAGAGTTCGCCTCCTGTTATTGTGGTGTAAAGGACAAAATGTATGGGAACATTTATGTATCGATCAATATAAAGTGCAATGCTGGTCAGCTTGTTTATGACTATACAATTTTTGCGATACTGTTCACAAAATAAGACATTACCTTCTTTTTTATTTTTTACTATAATCTAATCCAGAAGCTTCTAAAAAATAAATTTCGAGGTGATGAGATATGGAGCAAACTATATTTTGTGAAAATTTAAAAAAATTCCGTTTGACTAAAAAATATACCCAGGAACAGGTGGCCAATAATCTGAATGTAAATGTACAGACTGTCTCAAGATGGGAATGCGGAACAACTTTGCCAGATGTTTTGACTCTTCCCGTTTTAGCAAGGCTCTATGGAGTAACGGTAGATGATTTTTATAAAAAGAGTGCAGTTGCATACAACAACTATGCACAACGCTTGGCCGCTGTTTATGAAAAGACGCAGAAACCGGAAGATTTTATACATTGTCTTTTGGAGTATAAAAAGTTTATGCATGGCGGTGTACTTTCCGTGGAAGATAAATGGAATTATGCAATCATTCATCAGTGGATGTTTGAATATTGTAAAAGTACGGCGATGGAGTGGTATGATACTATTTTGAAAGAAGGTTCCGACTTTGATGAGAATTTATTCTACAGAGCCTGTGCCTGCCGTATTTCTTTCCTTTTTGCAGTGGGGAAAGGGGAGGAAGCTGTCCGCCAGCAAAAAGTAAGGGCAGAATCAGAGCCGGAGAATCCCAAAGAAATTGATTTATTGATTGTGTCATATATTTATGCGGATAAAATAGAGGAAGCTTACAAATGTTTTTTAAAGGCCGTAGAAAAATTTCCGGATGCCTGGGAGTTATATATCCATGGCGGAGAAGTTTGCGGGAAACTTGAAAAATATGATGAGGCAATCCAATATTTTGATAGAGCCGGTGCAATAGGAACACCTTTTTATGATGAGTTATATTGTAAGGCGATGCTATATGAAAAAATAGGGAAGGACAAGGATGCATATAAGCTGTATCAGGAAATTGCTGAGAAACTTCGTAAAAATGGTTTTGATGTTGAAGCAGACATGGCTGAAGAAAGTGCAAAAAGGCTGGATATGAAGAAAGACTAAAACATTGGCAAATTCCAGTTTATCAAGCCACGCTCCCAACTAAATACCGCCAGCATAAAACCGCTGCTATATGGAAACATATACCATGCAACAGCGGTTTTCTTATTTCCGTTTCTTTCTCTGGCTGACATAGTTTTTGAAGAATTTTGATTTTTCATGCGCAGCTTGTTTTTCAAGAGGGCTTCCCTTGAAATTTGCAAAACTGCGGTCAGGCGGACAGCATTTGAAAAATGTTGTGTTTAACTTGTTCCCCAATAATTTCAAAATTTGGTGCTGTTTTGCTATGTAGTCCTACCCATTCGCTTCTCTCTTAAATGGGGTTTTCCATAGTTCCATAGCCAGTTATGCACATTTCCATGATGCAGTTCTTAAATACTTGAAATGATTCGCCCAACCGCATATAATTATATGGCAAAGATTAAAGGAAGGGTGAATGAAGATGTTAGAGTATATTTCTGCCCCAGAAGCGGTGAAGAAGTGGGGGATTTCAGAAAGACCAAAATTCAGCCGCTTGTGGCTGATACCAAAAGATGCTGAGAAGCCGGCTGATGCCTGCACAAAAGCAAGAAGGACGGAGAAGCATGAATAAGGTTTTGGTTATTGATGATGACAAAGAACTTTGTGCACTTATGAAAAAATGCGTAGAGCAGGAAAGCCTTACTGCGGTTGTTGCTAACAGCGGCATAGAAGGGCTGCGGATACTGGAGGAAAATAAAAATACCTGTTCACTTATCATTCTCGATATTATGATGCCCGATTTAGACGGATTTCAGGTGCTGCAGCAAATACGGCGGACAAGCAATGTCCCTGTCCTTATGCTCACAGCCAGAAGCGACGAGGAAGATAAAGTGTCTGGCCTGCGAATGGGGGCGGACGATTATCTGACAAAGCCATTTAGTATCAACGAGCTTATGGCACGGGTAAATTCCTTAATCCGGCGTTATACACTGCTTAATCCTGTTTCCAATTCTGAAACAGACTGCATGACGTTTCAGGGGATGACGATTGACAGACTTAACCGCCTTGTCTTTCAAGGGAATGAACAGATTGAACTTACGGGAAAAGAATTTGACCTGCTTTCTTTTCTGGCATCAAATAAGGGCAAGGTATTTACAAAAAAGCAGATTTATACGCAGGTTTGGGCGGAAGAATATGCTTTTGATGATAGCAATATCATGTCTTTTATCAGCAAATTACGAAAAAAGATTGAACCGGACCCGGAACATCCTTTTTATATTTTAACCGTCCGTGGTGTTGGCTATCGTTTTAACAGGGAGGCATAACATGAATGTTAATCTGTTTTTATTGATTGCGTTTTGTATCGCAATTTTATTTATCTTGTTTCTTGTCACAAAACTCAGGCGTGTACAGGGACAACTATCTATTATCGAAGAAGCC
>DKXQ01000056.1:0-1093 GCA_002493085.1 Lachnoclostridium sp. UBA7122 | reverse complement strand
CTGCTATGGCATTAACGATATTGCAATGAACAGTCAGACGCAGCTTATCAGGCAAAAACAATCTGAACAGGCGTATAAACGGTTAATGACAGGTATTTCCCATGATGTAAAAACCCCCCTTGCTTCTTTGGTTGGTTATTTGGAAGCAATAGAATGTAAGATCGTTGCAGGAGAAGAAAAAGACGAATATGTTCATGTCGCATTTGAGAAAGCTCATTATCTAAAGCATTTTGTAGAAAACCTCTTTGAATGGGTAAAACTGGACTCCGGGGAACAGGTTTTTCATTTTGAAATTTCTGACCTGAACGAATTATCCCGGAATATTGTCGTTGACTGGATTTCTGTTTTAGAAAATAGTAATTTTGACTATGTGTTTGATATACCGGAAACAGAATATCTTATGCGTATAGATACAAACGCTTATAGCCGCATCCTGGGCAATCTGTTGCAGAATGTCCTTATCCATAGCAAGGGAACTAAAATAATATTCCATGTTTTTGAAGATGACCTGCAGGCTAAAATCACTATAACAGATAATGGAAAAGGAATATCCCCCGATCATCTTCCACATATTTTTGAAAGAATGTACCAATGCGATCAGTCACGGTCTGCCGGAGGAAATGGATTAGGCTTATCAATCGTAAAAGAACTTGCAGCTGCTCACAAAGGAACGATTACCGCCTGCAGCACTCCCGACAGAGGGACTACATTTACCTTATTACTTCCGAAATCCCTGTAATCATACGGGGATTTTTCAGTTTTATCAAACTTCGCCTAACTGTAAAAGCATGAAAAAAGCAAGGTTTCGGCAAGGTTTTGGCAAGGTTAGCGTGATAGAATAACAAATATGAAAAGGAGGTTTCGCAATGAGTAAATATGTAATTGAAACAAAAAATCTTACAAAACAATACGGAACACAAAAAAGCGTTGCAGATCTGAATATCCATGTCCAGCAAGGGCGCATCTATGGTCTGCTTGGCAGAAACGGAGCCGGAAAAACAACGACAATGAAAATGCTGCTTGGGTTGACACAGCCCACTTCCGGAGAAGTGGCAATATGGGGAAAGCCTTTACAGACAAATGAGAAAAAGCT
>DKXQ01000071.1:10648-28447 GCA_002493085.1 Lachnoclostridium sp. UBA7122 | reverse complement strand
TTATGCACCACTGCGTGCTTCATCTAAGCGGAAGCGGCTGCCGGCTGTAAAAATTTTGAAACCGCCAGAGCCATATGCTTTAAAGCTTCCAGTATTTTCAGTTTTCTCTTTCTTGTTATAGCCATAGCCATCAACGGTATAACTTTGCAACTGCTGGCAGCATATCCCTGTGTTTCCTCCACTCATAATAAAATTGTGAATGGCTTACAGGGGCAGTGCCAGAGCACGTCTCTGGTGTACACCATGCAATTCCCTTTCTTGTAAGGTAATCACCTAATGAGCCATTAGCACCACTTATGCTTTCACGCACTGTCCTGTAACCTGTCTTCTGCCTTACAAGGTTTAACAGGGCAGAACTTCTTGTGTAATATATAACTCTCCCTGCCTCATGGTAATTTATAACTGCTTTTGGTTTAATTCTGTTTACAAGGTTTACAAAAGCTTTAGTTTCACGTTCCGAACAGGCATATGGTCCTGAATAGCCTTCAGACCCGCGTTTTGTACCTCTTGCAGTATCCTTCCTGAATCCCACAGAAAAATTTCTGTTCAAGTCAACACCCCTCGCATTGGCTTTCCATCTGCTGTATCTGCCTTTGCCAAACCGTCTTACAATATTCCTTAAAGATTTGCTTTTAATTTTTGCAAGACCATACTGGCTTATATTTACACCATCTGGATTAAACATTGGTATTATATAAAAACACACATTCTTAAAGAGATTGCTGTATAAAACACCATTATATTTTTCTGAATAATAATATTTACAACATCTTTCAAGCATTTTCATGACAAGCTGTGAATTAAGCCATTCCCTTGCATGCATAGCAGAATGGATAATGATTTTTTTCTTTGCGCCAGCATTGCCAAGCCTTGCGCAGTACACCTTATTATTATCAGCTGTTGATGCCAGTACTGACAGTTCCATAACATCCTGGTAAATTTTAGCCATCTTCTTTATGTCCCTGGACATATCAGCATATGAATACTTACTGTCATATATATTTACAACATTTCCTATAGCACTGTCTGAAAGTGATATATTATTATTCTTTTTTATATAGCCTGTAGTGCCATCAGAAAATTTAATTCTATACCATCCAGACCCTTTTGCTACACAGTGGTATCTTCTTTTTGCTTTGGCATTTTTAATAATGCTGCCATTATAAATTCCTGAATATACAGGAGTTTTATTTTTTATAAAAGCTCCTTTATTTATTGAATTAAAAATATACTGGAATGTAAACTCTGCTTTTGAAGTGTATGGTCCTGCACCTGATATTTCTGCACTATACGTCCCCTTTTTTTTAATTTTTTTATTAAGCCCAAATATAATTTCACTGTCTCCTTTGTAAATGGTAAATTCCTTTCCAGCAAGAACTTCACTATCCAGATTTTGTATTGTTGCATTTAATGTAATGCCTGCATCTGGTATATACTCTTTCTTATTATAAAATGCATATGCAAGCAAATCATCTTCTGACACTTCATACATAAACCTGAGCACTATCCCCTCAAATTCTGAGATAAACTGTATTTCACGTAAGAGAAGCTGTTTTGTTCCAAAATATTCTGAAAGAAGCCTGCCAGTATCAAGATATCTGTTTCCATTGGTTATCTTCCAGACATTAAGACAGCCATCATGCTGTATATTTATATCAGTGTCAAATGTATGGCTTTCCTCCACAAGTTTAAGCGCTTCATAATAATATATATATATATCATGTGCATCTTCAAAAATATCAATACCATCAGAGCTGTTTTCTATAATTTTAATATTTTCTATAGCATTATAGATATCCATGCTGCCATCTATGCCATTTACCGCCAGATAAATAATATCCTGTCCACTGCCTGTATCAGCCGTAATTTTTAAAACAGCCATTCCATTGCCATTTACACTGATTTTATATTTTTCACTATTCACAGATACTGCACTGGGATTATATATGTATTCATCTGTAAAATCTTTAAGGCTGTCAGAATTTTCAATATTTACAGTACCTCCTGCTTCAAGTATAGCATCAATATTACAGACCTGCCCAAGCCTGAAGCTTTGTCCTGTTGTAACAGATAACATATTTTTTATCTGGACTTCCATTCCTGTATTATCATCAACTGCATAAATTATGTTGTCAATGGCAGTATTGCTGTTCATATCAAATATAACCGCCGCATCAGCATTTTTATAAAATAATATGCAGCAGAATAGTATAATTGTACTAATTATAAATTTTTTCATCTTTTCATTATAAGTCTTTCTCCATACTTTGACTGGAAAAAAGCATATGCTTTGTCAAATATTATCCACAGTGCTTCGGCAGCTATAACTGCTGTTATTACAAAAAGTAATGGTATTTTAGACAGCTTCTGGACCCATCCATCTGAAAATAATATATCAAATCCTATAAAATAATTTACGCTTATAAGGGCAGCAGCCAGAAGTATATGGTAACATATGCCTTTAACCAGGATGCTGGCAGTGCCAGAAACTTTTCTGCCTCTTAAATATTCGGCAACTGCAACATATACAGAAAATCCTGCAAATGTAAAACAATACAGCTTCTGAGGTGCAAGAAAAAATCCTGCAAGAAATGTCCCAGCTATAAATGCAGCACCTGCCCTTGCTGAAAACTGTCTTTGGAATAATCCTGTTATAAATGATGCTAGTGCAAGCAGGAAAAGTGAACTCTGTTCAATAACCCCGCTAAGTACTATAAGTATTACTGCAAGTGCCATCATAATCCCGCCCCATGCAGCTTCCTGTGATTTTAAATGCAACTGCACAAATCTCCTCCCATACATTCACAAAGCGTGTCTGCGCACCAGAGGTCACAACAGAAATTCCCTGTTCCGCAGCCGCCAGAACCATAATAATCATTTGGATTGCGCCCATAATTTGAACCATAGTTCTGGTAGCTCTGCCTGTTATACTGTCCATTGTTATTGTTATAGCTACCACTATTATAGCCCTGGCTTCCATTACTGTAGCCTCCGCTATTATAGCCCTGGCCTCCGTTCTGGCAGCCCTGGCTGTAACCACTGCCACCACCTGCCCTTGAATTCATTATCTGGGTATATGCTGCCTGTATTTCTTTAAACTTATCCTCCGCAAGGTCTGCGAGAGGGTTATTTACATAAGCATCAGGATGATATTTCCTGCTCAGTTCCTTGTATGCTCTTTTTACCTCGTCATCTGTGGCATTTGGTGAAATTCCAAGTACCTGGTATGGGTCTGTCACTTAATAAGTCCTCCTTTTTTGCACGGATATAATCATACCGGTTCCATACACCTGCGTAAAGTATATTCCGCAAAATATCTATATAATCAAGACATGGAAGCTGTTCAAAAGCACCACATGCCATTGATATCTCATTTAAAAGCATCTCTCTTACATTATCCTCAAAACATCTGTCCCTGTATACACTTATAAATGGGTTATATCTTTTATTTTGAATATCTTCCTGCAAATCATCATATGCATCCATAATGTATATGTACCTGCCAAGGTAATATCCCATATCCCCCAGATACATCTTAAACATATCTTCTTTATAAGTAAAAATTTCTGCAAGAAGCCTGCCAAAACAATCTGCAGCTTTTATAATATCATATTTTTTTTCTTTTTCAAGTCCAGACAATCTTACTAATGACAATTTTACTGCTTCTGCCTGTCTTTTATGCTTTGCTGCTGCCCTGCCCGCATTTTTCCTATATAACACTACACCTGCCTTTCCCATTAAAGAAGCATTATCCACTTTGTCATCCATACACTTGTAAAAACTTAAAATCATATTTATGTCAGCGCAATAATCTGTAACGTCATTATACAGGATATTATGTTTTTTTGCAGGATGCACTATACAGTGCTTTTTTTCATGCCTGCACTTTATATCATATACAGAACTTAACAGAATTACAAGAAATGTCATATCATATGTCAGTGTCATGCGTCCTGCTATGCCATACTTTGCCCGCAGCCTTTCACACAGGCCACAGTAAAATGCGTGGTAAGCCACATAATCCTTTATCTTAAGTTCTGGTTTACGTATCTGCACATATCCAAACAAATGCATACCTCCAAAAATATTGCCAAATAATTGATACTGCTTTATAATATCACAAAACTGTGTTATTATAAAGCACAGAAAAATTAAAAAAACGGAGGTTTTTATGAAATTTTTAATACAAAGAGCCAGCTATGCATCTGTAGAGGTGGATAAAGAAATAACAGGAAAAATTAAAAACGGGCTGCTTATATTTATAGGAATATGCAAAAGTGACACAGAAGAAACTGCAGATAAAATGATAAAAAAAGCATGCAGTCTTAGAATATTTAGTGATATACAAGGCAAAACAAACCTGTCATTAAGTGATGTAAACGGACAGCTGCTGCTTGTATCACAATTTACCCTATATGCAAACTGCAAAAAGGGCAACCGCCCTTCATTCTTTGAGGCGGGAAGCCCGGAACATGCAGAAAAATTATATAAATACATTATTAATAAAGCTAAAGAGTACTGTGATACAGTTGAAACTGGCAGCTTTGGTGCAAATATGAAAGTTTCTATTGAAAATGATGGCCCTTTTACAATAATGCTTGATTCAGAAGAACTGTAATCTGCTGCTATAATGGAATCTGCCAGGAGTTTATGCAGCTATATAGCTTTAAATGCTTCTGTCCCATGCTTGCATACAGGGCAGATATAACCTTCTGGCAGTTTATCACCTTCATAGATATATCCACATATTGTACATATAAAACCTGAATTATTTGCATTGGATATTTCAGGTGCTGGCTTGACATTTTTCTGGTAATATTCATATGTTGCTGATGCTGTATCTGAAAGAACCTGTGCAGCAGTTACATCTGCAATAAACAAAGTGTGTGTGCCTAAATCTTTTTCTTCTATAACTTTGCCCGATATATATGCATTGCTGTATTCTGTCAGATACAATAAACCATTCTCTGAGCGTACTACACTGCTATACCCATTAAATTTATCTGTATCACGTCCACTAGCATAGCCAAATTTTTTATATAAATCCATTGGAGCTGTTTCTGACAGGACTGATACATTAAAATTTCCTGTTTCTTTTATCATATTATGTGTATAATTATTTTTATTTACAACTGTCACTATACGTATAGGTGACGCTGTAACCTGAAGTACAGTATTTATTATGCACCCATTGTCTTTATCCGTTTTAGCAGTAAGAAGAAATAATCCGCTTGCCAGTTTAAATAATGCTTTATCATCCATAATAATCCTCCATGCTATATACGATTTCACCATTTACTATTGTATACAGTGTCTTTGTAAAAACCTCCATAGGATTGCCAGTAAATATAGCAATATCTGCATCTTTACCCGCCTCTAGTGAACCTGTCCTGTCCGCCACCCCGCAAATCTGTGCTGCATTTATAGTAATGGCACGCAGCCCGCCTGCCATAGAAAGCCCCTGTTTCACACAAAGCCCTGCACAAAGCGGAAGATAGCGTATAAGCGATACGGGGTGGTCTGTCATAACCGCAGTTTTAATCCCAGCTTTTTCAAGTATTCCAGCAGTTTTAAAACTCATATTTTTAACCTCAATCTTTGAACGTGAGGCAAGCCCTGGCCCGGCAATCACAGGAAAACCAGATTCTGCTATTTCATCAGCAACAAGATGGCCCTCTGTACAGTGGTCCAATGTCATTTTAATATGGAATTCCTTTGCAATCCTTATAGCAGTCAGTATGTCATCTGCCCGGTGCACATGGGCCTTTACTGGAATTTCACCACGCAGTACAGGAATCCAGCTTTCCATTCTGAAATCCTCTTCTTCAAAAGAAATATCTCCTTTATCTTTCTTTTCCATGTACCTGGCAGCTTTCCAGAGTTCCTCACGTAAAAGTCCTGCAACAGCCATCCTGCTGTATGGTGATTTATCTTTATTGCCATAATTCATTTTAGGATTTTCACCAAAAGCTATTTTAATGGCCGCAGGTGTTTTTACTACCATCTGGTCTATACAGCGTCCATGCACCTTCATGAATAATGACTGCCCGCCTGCTACATTAGAACTTCCCGGACCAGTCATCAGTGAAGTAATGCCTGCAATAATAGCATCGTGAAATGCAGGATCCATTGGATTAACAGCATCTATTGCACGCAGGTGTGGTGTAAGTGGTGATGTCACCTCATTACAGTCATCTCCCACTGTTCCCCACTTTTCCTCTGTAATCCCAACATGGCAGTGCGCATCAATAAGGCCTGGCAGTACCCATGCACCATGCACATCAAGAACTGGCTGTTTTTCTTGCCTGTGTCTGTCTGCTAAATCTTTTGGGAGTTCCCGCATATTGCCAGTTCTATTAATTTTATCTCCTTCCACATAGACAAAACCCAGATTATTTTTTTCTGTTATGCTGACAGGCATATTTTCTGCCATAGTGATTATATTTCCATTTAATACTAACATAAATAAACCTTCCTTCTGCACCAGAAAAAGACATTCTGAAAATTCTTTTTATGTCAGTATGCGCAGTTTAGAAAATTTTATGTAAGGACCGTTCCTTTTTTATATATTCTTTGTCCTGGCTGCTAATCCTTAATGACTCAAGGCATTTTTGCAGGACTCTTACATATGTTATATTATCAAGAGTATGTGCTGCAAGATACTCTTTTGTCTTTTGCGGATATTTTGCCCATGCATCTGCAAATGCCCATGCCACACCCATTGACGCATAGTATTTTTCTGTATTAATCCTGCCAAGCACTTCAAGCGTTTTATCAATATACTGGTCATTCAAAAAATATGCCCGCAGCATGACAGCTGTAAACCGGGCTTTATACTCCTGGCAGCTGTCTTTATAACCAGCTAAAAATTCCCATACTTCTTTCTGATGTTTTGCTGCTGCTTTAAATGAAGAACATAAAGAGTCATTGACTGACCAGTTATCAATACATGGAATAAATTCTTCCAGTGCAGAAAGAAGTTCTTTAATATCCGCCTTTGCATATCCAAGAACCATAGCCTGCAACATAGTTTCTTCAAAATATTTTTTATCTTTCCACGCCATACATGCTTTCCAGTCATCTTTTGCAATATTTTTTGCAATTTCACGAAGACCTGGAAGCCTTATGCCAAGTATATTATCTACACCTGGTATAAGTGACGAAGAAAATTTTTTATATTTTTCTTCTGAAGTAACTTCAAGCAATTTTCTTACTTCTTCCTGTGTCATAATACATATTCCCTTCTGTTTTGTCCTTATACCACTACTTAAACTGTCCTGTACTTTTTATTAGGTTTTTTGCTTGTACACTTTGGAAATGCAGCATGATTCCATTTATGTGTAGAATACATTTCCTTGTCTGTCTTCAAGAAAAAATCCATATATATATTCTTGTTGTTAAACTTGCCATTTACAACAGGGTCGTCAAATGTACAGTCAATATGATACCATTTATTTTTAATCTTTACTATATTCCAGGCATGATAACCTCCTGTGACCATCTTACATGGTATCCCATAATGTTCCATAACTGCCATAAATGCTTTAGAATAGCCATCACAAACGGCAATTCCTTTATCAAATGCACCCTTAGCATAATGGCTTACCGCTGGTACAGTTCCTTTTGTATACAGTCTTTTATCGTATTTTACATTTTGTATAAGCCATGCATGTGCAGCATAGATTTTCTCATAATCAGACATTTCTTTCCTTACATACTTAGAACATATAAGTTTAAGGCAGTTTCTCTGTGTTCTTTTAAGCACTTTTACTTTGCACCTTAATGTCCTGCCCCCTGTATCTGCTGTAATTATTGTACTGCCTGGTCCTGTAGTTGTGATTTTGCCATACTTATTTACCTTTGCAACTTTTTTATCAAGGCTTTTCCACTTTACTTTTGAAGGTGCACTATAGACATAAACTCTTTCCTGATAGTTTTCTATATCCTTTATATTTTTAACAGACAGAACAGTTTTAACAGTATCCGTAACCAAAAAACCATTCTGTATGGCATATTGCTCTGCCTTAGAGCCTGCCTGTGCCACTATCGTAAGGCGGCTCTTATTACAGCCGGCAAAGACGCCATTGCCGAACTCCGTTACCGTTTCTGGTATAACTATCTGGTATAACTGTTTACAAAACGCAAATGCATTATCTGCAACCCCAGTAACAGTATATCCCTCATAATCATCAGGTATAACAACTTTGCCACTTTTCCCATCATATGAAATTACTGTACATTCATTGGTACTATTGTCAGTTTCATATACAATGCCAGCTTTATCAGTAATTATATTAGTACTTTCTACGTTGTGCCATGGAAATGCGGAAAGAACTATAAAACAGGCTATATGCAGTATAGTAAATATATTATTATCCATAATAAATTAGCAGGAAAATTCATTATTTCCTGCATATACCTCCAATCTTAAAATTTTAAAGCCAGACATTCCTTCTTATAAAAGCAAATGCCATATTTTGCTATATCTGTATATCCTTCGGCTAATAATGCCCTGTCATAATGGAACTTTTCTATCTTTTCTAGTGCCCTGGTGCAGCCCTTTTCTAGTCCGTTTATATTTTCTGCAATTTTAAGTTCAATAATTATAGCCTTTCCCTGCCTTATTCTATGGGTTTTCATAATAAGATCATATCTGCCCAGTCCACTTTCCCTATTAGATTTCACAACATACTTTTTATTATGTTTTAAAAGCCCTGCCAGGAAACCGTGGTAATAATCTTCCTTATAATCATAGAAACTTATTGTTTCCATAAGCTGTTCTGTAATTATATCAGAAATCATATTGCAGTTACCAGTTTCAAATGCAGTTACCAGTTTAGTAAAATCATTTGCTTTTATTTTATCATCAAACCATTCTGTTACCTTATTTTTATAAATACTGCGTATTTCCCTGTTAGGAATTTTTAGTACAAGGCAAATTGTATCAGACTTAAACTTCCTGTCCACAGATTTAAGATAACCTGTAAAAAACAAAAAATTCCATAAGTTATCTTGTGAAGCATAAATATCTTCATATGTTATATCTTCATGTACAGGTTTTTCTATTGTGCCCCCATCCACAAGTTCTTCAAGTTCATCTCTTGTAATTGCATCTGCATTTTCAATTAACTCACGCACAATGCTATTAGATGATGTATTAGACCAGTAAGGTTTTGGAAACTTTGTATTTTTATAAACAGTATCTTTTATATAATTTATAACACTCCATGGATTATAAACTTCTGTACTGCCAAAAACATAGCCATCATACCATCTCTTAACTTCATCCTTTTTATATGAAATTCCATACGTTTCAAGAAAAGTGTCAACCTCACTTTGTGTAAAGCCAAAATACTCTGAATAACCTTCATTAAGTACAGATATAACTTCAAGATTATTAAGCCCTGTAAATATACTTTCCCGGCTTATACGCAGACAGCCAGTTATCACAGCTAACTTAAGACTTTCATTTGTTTTAAGTGCAGATTCAAACAATGAACGTACAAAAAAAACCATTTGGCCATAAAATCCATTAAAATAGGCATTTTCCAGTGGCACATCATATTCATCAATTAGTATGATAGTCTTTTTATTGTGATACTGCTCTAGACATTCTGATAAAAATTGTAATGATGTGGCATATTCTAACATCCCGGCAGTCTGTTCTATAAATGAATTATAGCACCTTTTCTGTACTGGCAGCAATATTTCTCCATCAAGTATATATCTGTGTCTTATAAACTCCTTTGAAATAATTATCTTAAGGCTTTCATATGCCATTTCATATGTTGGCTGCTTTGCTGTTTTTAAAGATAAAAATATAACTGGATACTGACCCATATGCTTAAGATATTCTTCACCTGATTCCATAATCTTTTTGCCATGGAAATATACAGAATTATCTGCTATTGTCCCATCAGGAAATATTTCCTTTTCAAAAAAAGTTTTAAGCATAGTTTGTGCAAGTGTCTTTCCAAAGCGTCTTGGACGTGTAAATAATGTAACCGTATTTTTATGCATAAGTAAATCACGTATTAATAAAGTTTTATCTATATAATAGTACCCTTCACTTACCATTTGCTTGTAAAATTCTATTCCTATAGGTATTGGCATCATTTTATTCATAACAGATATCTCCCAGCTTTTTTGTAATTATAACATATATATTGTATATTTAACAGTTAATTCTATAATAAGTTTTACTTAAAATAACCTAATGCTTATATATAACATCATACTTTAAAATTATTAAAACGGTTTGTGGATGGAATGGTAATGGTTTTAAAACTGGAATTTGTGCCAAAAGAAATGCCAGAAACTAAATAGATATCATTTATAAAGGGTGTGTCGAATAAGCTTGTGCAAATTACACAGATTATCCGACACACCCTGCTTATTAATTTTATTAAATTTCATAAAGTTTTTAAATACTCCATGAAGTTCTGTTTATTCTCCAATGTTGTTGTATCTGGGCGGCTAAGATCCTTTCGTGCTCCAATAGAACACTTAACCTCAATAAGAATCAATTCATTACGGCTTTTCACAGCATCAAGCTCTCTATCCAGGTCTTCAAAGTTACTCACGCATACAGCATTTGGGTAACCACAAGCTTTTGCAACCGCCACCAGATCAATGTTTGCAGCTACTGTAGGCATACCACCAACCGTTTCATGAGCACCATTGTTAATGACAACATGAACCAGATTCTTTGGTTTATTCGCACCAATTACAGCCATGGAACCCATATGCATCAAAACAGCGCCATCTCCATCCACACACCAAATACGAATATTCGGTTTGTTAAGAGCTACACCAAGTGCAATAGACGAACTGTGCCCCATAGATCCAACTGTTAGAAAATCATATTTATGGCTCTGTCCATTTGCTACTCTTGTTTCAAATAATTCATGGCTTGTCTTACCTGTGGTGGAGACAACCGGATCTTCACCAGATGCTTTCACGATATGCTGGATTATTTCTTCACGCATTATGTGATTATTATTAAAGTAGGATACATCAGGAGCATCAGACAGAGCGTTTTTACGGATGACAAATGCCACATCTTTTCCGGTATTCAGAACTTTTTTGAATATTTTCATTGCATTTTCCACTTCATCATCAGTTGTCTCTTTTCCAATTACAAATGTGGCTATTTCCATATCCTCCAGTAACTTAACAGTAACCTTGCCCTGATAAATATGTTGCGGCTCATCGTTGATATCAGGTTCTCCACGCCAGCCGATGATGAACACGACTGGAATTGCATAGACCTTATCGTTAAGAAGTGATGCTACGGGATTGATTATATTGCCTTCTCCAGAGTTCTGCATATAAACCACAGGTATCTTACCTGTTGCAAGATGATAGCCTGCAGCTAAAGCAGTACAATTTCCTTCGTTCGCTGCAATGATATGGTGTTTTGGATCAATGCCATATGTGTCCATCAGATAATTGCAAAGTGCTTTAAGCTGTGAATCTGGAACTCCTGTATAAAAATCTGATCCAATTATATCTACTAACGTTTGTACTTTCATTTTATTATTTACTGCTCCTTCAAAGTATTATAATTTTTTTGAAATATAAGAAACTATTCCATCCACATCTAAACCAGTTTCTTTAAGTAAATTCTCGTATGAATCTGGATACAAATAGCTGTCCTGAATTCCAATACGGTATAGCCTTTGATTTGTGTTCTCTGAAATGTATTCTGAAACAGAACTGCCTAACCCGCCTATTATATTATGCTCTTCTACTGTAAAAACATTCTTAACACTTGCAAAACGGTCTAAAACACCAGTATCAACAGGTTTTATAAAAAGCATATCAACGACTGTAATATTAATACCTTTCTTTGCCAATACTGTAGCCGCCTTTATCACTTGAAGTGTTTCAGAGCCAGTAGAAAAAACAACTGCATCAGTACCACTATCATAAACCACTCTTGACTTACTTGAATTTATATCAAAATCTTCGTTGTAAATGCTATCAAGTTTATTGCCAGTTAATCTTATATATACAGGTTCATTGTGCCCAGCCGCATATTCAAACAATTTCACTTCCGATAAACAGTCAGATGGAGAAACAATTGTCATATTAGGAATGGCCCTCATCATTGCAAGATCATCTAACGCTAATGATGCAGCTCCTAAGCTACCCGAAACCAGACCAGCTGACCCTCCGGCCAGCTTAATTCCAAGTCCCATTTCTCCCACTGTCATTCTTATCTGGTCTGCCGCTCTCATTGTGATGAACGGAGCATAAGCAATGCCAAATGGAATATATCCTTCGTGATACAAACCGCCCAGCATTGGGATTAATGTCTGTTCCGCAATACCTATTTCAATCTCATTATCTCCAAGTTTTCCTTTTACTGCAAACCTGCTTCCAACATCCGCATATACACATATTATTTTTTTGTTCGATTTATATAGGTTCTCTAGTGAGTATCCAACCGCTGCCCTTGAATCAAGATTATGAATCTCTCTTATATTATTTTCTGTGTAGTGCATATATTAATAAACCTCTCCCAGTTCAAATAAAGCCTTTTCGTATAATTCATCAGTGACGACATTTTGATGCCACTCAGCATTGTTTTCAATAAAACTGATCCCTTTGCCCTTAACTGTATGAGCAACAACAGTTATTGGTTTTTGTTTTATATCTACATTTAAAGCGTGTCTTATATCAGAATAATCATGACCGTTTATTTCTATAACTTCAAAGCCAAAACTGCTCCATCTGTCACACATGGATTCCTGGCTATTAATCTCTCTAGTCCATCCATCTATCTGTAAATCATTTTTGTCAGCAATAACTACAATATTATCAAGTTTAAGATGGCTTGCAATAGAAGCAGCTTCCCATACAGAACCTTCCTCACATTCGCCATCTCCGACGAATACATATACCTTTGATTTATTATTCCCTTTTCGCTTTAATGCCCAAGCAACCCCAACTGCATAAGCAAGTCCTTGCCCAAGGCTGCCAGACGAAAACTCTATTCCTTTTTTAGGAAATCTAACTTCCTGTTTATAATAAATGTTATCTTTACCTGTTAAATCACCAATGCAATCCAAATTATCAATAAGACCCACTTCGCACATTGCGGAATACATTGCAATTGAACCATGCCCCTTACTCATAATGACTCTGTCTCTGTATTCATCCATAAGATTATCTGTATTAAAACTTAGAAACTCTGAGTAAAGAACATGCATTATGTCTGCCAGTGACAAACATCCACCCAAATGAGCCGCATTTGTGCCAAGGCGGTAACATAGCTTCAATATACCCAGTCGGATATTTTTACTTTCGTAAATCATTTGTTTTCTTCTCTTTCATAATCTAGAATTGTTAAGTAGTCTTCATAAAAATCAAATTCTCTCCAAAAGTTTCCTTTAACATCTATGAAGTTTATAGGTATTCTTTCATTCATGTTTATGGATATAATCATATCTTCAAAATATTTCCCAAACTTCCCAGTCTCTATGTACTCTACAATTTTACTTTTAACATAAAGCGTAAAACTGCCCGCAATCTTTGTTAAGCCCATATACTCATAACTGCGCTTGTCTAAGGATATATCTGGACCATACTCTTGTATAAATCCTTGCTTAACACTAAAATAAAAATCTCCTGTTTTTATTCTGGAGCTATCAACTGTCATTGATAGTTTTTCCTCTGATTTGTTACACATATCCAAGAACCCAGCTGGATAATAAAGATCAGCACTTGTTAAAAGTATATCGTCTTTTCCATCAAACTCATCCCTTGCAAACCACAGGCTGACAATATTGTTTGTGATGGAATAAAACGGATTATCATAGTATTTAACATCCAGTCCATCCAAAGCTTCCTGAATCAATTCTTTCTTATAGCCTACACAGACTACAGGCATTATATCCCTGTCCAGCATATTAATAACTTCCCGCCTAATCATTGGCATTCCATTATCAAGTTTGAGAATGGACTTCGGAATACCATCTATTTTATCTGATATTCTGCTACCTTTCCCAGCAGCTAATATTATCGCTTTCATTTTTTGACTCCTTTATTTGCACTAAGCTTTTTTTATCAACATTCTTTGTCAATATCAAGCAATGCATCAAGAAAACGTTTCATGTATTCTTCGCCACCAGTAGTTACTCTTAAACATTTTCCTAAAAATCCTATTCCCGAATAGGACTTAATAAGAATCTTTTTCTCTTCCTTCATACGGTGAACTATAATATCAGCATCAACATAATGAGGTTTTATAAAAATAAAGTTTCCTTCCTGTGCATTAACCTTATATCTGTTCTTGCGAAGTTCATCAACAATATACTTTTTACCATTCAACTGTATGTCAATCATCTCTTGAAGCATTCCTGGTTCTTCTATGATGCGCTGTGCAAATAACATTGCAAATGCATTAGTATTATGTGGTGTAACCAGTTTTGATACCATCTTGACAGTATTAGGATGACCAGCGACATAACCTAACCGTAATCCACCCAATGAAAATAGCTTTGAAAATGTTCTTGTTAATAATATGTGCTCATTCTCAATAGCATATTTGATAAACGTATTATTATAGAAATACATATAAGCTTCATCTATCATAACTGTTATTTCATATTTTTTAGCAACTTCTAGTATTTCTTCAAATTCTTCAGTACTATATGCATTTCCAATAGGATTATTGGGATTCAAAAGGATAAGAAGCTGAACATCAGTATTCAAAGAGTCTATAATATCCGATGCGGTAATTGTAAGATTCTCATTATATGGAATAGAAATGTACTGTCTTCCATACATCCTGGCATATACCTCATACATTGCATATGAAGGAGTAACACCTGCTACCCGGCCTCCTTCTGATGTAAATGCTTCGATGATATGCCTTATACCCTCAGAGGATCCATTTACTAAACACAGATTGTTTTCTGTCACATTCAGAAAATTAGCAAGGCAGTCTATAAATTCTTGTGTCTCTGGGTACTGCGAAATAAAATCTGGCGTAATCCCATCTAAAACTTTTCTTACAAACTCCTCTTCGATCCCTCCTGGATTTTCATTCAGATCAAGACGAAGATAGTCTTTTCTGTTATTCTGGTAAACAATGCGCTCAAGGTTGATTAAATTGGGATTTGTGTAATACATTATTATTTCCTCCTATACTTTGGATTTATAATTTGATAATGGTTAAACCAGTAATTAAATCTCATCAATTAATCTTATAATGTCCTTGAATGGCATGAGCGAAGAATCAACTTCCTGAGCCCTATGAGCCCTAAGGATACTTTCTGCAGTTTGTTTCATAGCTGGAAAAGCTGCCCGCATCATTTGATTCGCATAAATAACAATATTAACACCATGAGAGGCTAACTCATCTTCTTTTACCTGATTAAATGAAGTAGGAACAACCACGATAGGAGTTTCCTTATCGTTCTCTCTGAACCTATCACAAAATTCAAAAATCTCTGCTGGATCTTTTTTTCTGCTGTGAATCATAATACCATCGGCTCCAGCAGCAGTAAACGCAAAAGCACGTTTAAGGGCATCTTCAATGCCACGTTCCAGAATCAGGCTCTCAATTCTGGCGATGATCATGAAATCATCTGATAACTGTGCTTTCTTTCCTGCCGCAATCTTTTCACTGAAATTCTCAATGCTGTCTTGTGTCTGTATTACCTCTGTGCCAAACAAGCTGTTCTTTTTTAAGCCTGTCTTATCTTCAATAATAACAGCGCTGACTCCCATACGTTCAAGAGTTCTTACGTTATAAACAAAATGCTCTGTAAGTCCGCCTGTATCACCATCAAGGATAACCGGTTTTGTAGTAACCTCCATTATGTCATTAATTGTATTTAACCTTGATGTCATGTCAACCAGTTCAATATCTGGCTTTCCTCTGTCAGTACTATCACATAAAGAAGAAATCCACATGGCATCAAACTGGTCAAGTCTCCCTTTTTCGTTTTCAACAACAGTTTTCTCTACAATCAGGCCAGTAAGACCAGAATGTGCCTCCATTACCTTTACTATTGGAGTCATTTCAATAAGTCTGCGTAAACGGCTTCTTCTATATTCTGGCATTGCCAGCTTTTCATTTAATCTCTGGTCAACTTTTTTTACATCTTCATTATATGTATAGGGAATATCAATCACTTGTCCCCCATATGCTGATATAAGTTCAATAACATGCTCCCGTATTACCCTATCCGCATCTCTAGTCCAGTTGTCTCCATGAACAACATAGTCTGGTTTAAGTGTATTTATTACATCATCATAACGCATATCATCTTGTAATATGACATCATCAACACCATCAAGTGACCTGTATAATTCCATACGTTCTTCTTCAGATTTAGTTGGAAATCTTGAGCATCTAATCATTTCCTTATCACTTAAGCATCCCACAACAACTCTCCCATATTGTTTAGCATGGTTAATAATGTTAATATGCCCATCATGGATTACATCGGTACAGAAGCATGTGTAAGAAGTTTTCATTGTTTATAGTTCCTTTCATTCTTTTTTTCGTGTATTAGTTTACTTATAATAAATCACAAATTTGCAAATTCAACGATTCTTTTACACGCATTACCATCACGGTATTCATATATCCAATGCATAAGCTTCTCTCTTTCTATTTTGTGATCGTCAATATCATTTACACACTTATGAACAAAATCAAAGAAATCATTAAATGAATATATTCTGTCACCATAAACCCAATCATCAATATTATCTACAATATATCCTAGCTTGTACTCTTTTAAATCATTTAACACAAATGCAGCTGGACGATTTAGTAACAAGAAGGAATAAATCGTTGATGAGTAATCACTAATCATTGCATCTGCAAACTTTAGTAGCCTATAATTGTCGAGATTGAATTTCTTCATGTCTGTTGCGTCTAAGACAATAATATTTTTTGTTTTAATTGATTTTAATCGTTTATATGAATCAGGATCTTGCAAGGGATGGATTTTAATAATCAATACAACATTCTCAGTTTCTAATAATTTTTGGATTTTTTTCATATCATCCTCGGTTTGTATTAATGGAATACCAAATGGTAAATTTATATCTGAATCATTTCTTCCATTAAATTTTCCAACCCTAAATGTAGGCATCCATAATATTGCTTTTTTATAGTCAATATTAGTTATTTTTTTTATTTCATTTTCACATTCATGAAAATATATATCTTCACTAGGATATCCAAAATGCAACATTTTTTCATTTGGGCATTTTATGCAAAACTGCTTACATAATACTTCATCGTAATTAGAAGAAGGAGATAGTATATAATCAACTTTATCAGCTAATTTAGAGTAAAATTGAGTTACATTTTTTAGGGCTATTGCACCATGATCAAAAAATATTGAAACTTGATCCTCTCGGATTTTTGAAGTTATATCACTATCGGCAACAAGCAATTTCGCTCTCGCTATATAGTAACTTTTCCTAATTGATGGTTTAAATAAATTAAAGCACGTAACATTTGGAGGGAGCACAGGAATATAATCGTTCTTTAATAACCAAATAATTTTATATTTTTTATTATAGTTATTTGAGATAAGATATTCATAAAACGCACCGCCATTACAATCAAAGTCATTGTGGCTCTCAATAATAATTATATTTTCTAGTGGTTTATAGTACAAAAATAGTTTCATAATCTTTTGTAATATAATGTTTATTTTGTACTTATAGATTGTGCCAATAGCCTGTTTTATTCCTTTGGTTTTTATATATTTAAAAAAATTCATAAAAAACCTTCCTTATTTCTTTAAACTCATAAAAGTATAC
>DKXQ01000071.1:766-10395 GCA_002493085.1 Lachnoclostridium sp. UBA7122 | reverse complement strand
AAACTCATAAAAGTATAAATTATATTCTTTCGTTTAATAACAAAGACAACAAACAAAATAGCAATCATTCCATAACGAATAACAAGTATATTATATGTAGATGCCATTAGAATCATAATTATAAGCAAAAATACACCCAATGTGGTTATCGCTTTAAAATTATATAATTCTCTAATATCAGACATATTTTCTATAATTATTTTTTTATAGAAGATGTAATGCAGCATAGCCAATACAATATAGCAAATAAGTGTAGTATACCCTGCAGCATAGTATCCAAATATATTTATTCCAAAAAAATTTAATAATAGATTCAACAATGCACTTATCGTTGTTGCAACTGCAATAAATGCCGTTTTTTGATAGTAGTATTCAACTGTGCTAAAAAGCGAATACACAAATATAAAATACACAGCTACTGATATTGGCGGGATTACATAAATGGCATCCATATATTTTGTACCAGCAAATATATATATTACTTCTGGTGCAAATGCCATTACACCAACAGTTAAACCAGCAACTAGAGCTAACAGGGGAACTGTGAACTTTTTAATATTGTCAATTCTTTTTGCTTCAATTGATTTATAAATATTAGGTTCAACCGCATTATTAATTGCATTTACAATCAGAAACATCATCATTGAAACCGTATATGCAACACTGTAAAAACCGGCTTCTTTTGATCCAACCATTCTTCCAATCATCAACCTATCTGATTGATTGAGAACATAGTTTGCAAGGTAATGAGGAATCAATGGAAAATTGAATTTCAATGCATACTTCCACCATTCTTTATTGTAGAACGTTTTTCCTTTCACCATTATTAATACAAATAACACTCCTGCGAAAGCAACCTTTACCAGTACATCAGAATATATCCTTGCTTCTAGTTTGTGAGAAGAAACAAGAACAACAATGACTCCTGCTACAACACTAAGGAAGTTACAAAGCAAGGTTATAATCACAATGCTCTTGTAGTTATACGAAAAGCGTTCTTTAGACATCCATAATTCCATAGCTGGCATCAACAATAGCTGGGCAAACATGGCAATCATTAAATGGAACTGAATCTGCAACAAATTAGTCCAAAAAGGAATACTTACCAAATATATAACAAACCAGGCAAATGTTATTGTGAATGAGAGTGACAACTGAGATGCTGTGAATCTATTTATATCATCCTTATATTTGAGTAATCCTTTAGTATAACCACTCAAAAAAATATTGAAAGATGTAAATATAAGTAAAATGCTGTACCATGAATGAAACAGTGCGTAATCCCCATATTGTTCTTCTGTTAGAATCCGTGTGAAAATTGGTGTAGACAAAAGAGCAATCCCTTTATTTACAATATTACATACGATGTACCAAAATGCTGCACGTACTGGCAATGATGAATTTACATACTTTTCTTTAATAGTCTTTATTAACACATATATTACCATATCATGAAAGAAGGTATTCAAATTAGTGAAACTTTCCCTCAGCCTTCAATTTTTTATAATGTTCAATGTCTCTTGTCTTGAATGGCTTAGCAGGGTGTCCTCCCGCTATCGAATATGGTGGAATATTTTGACAAACCACTGATCCAGCTTGGATAATGGCTCCTTCTCCTATTTCCACCCCTCCTAGTATAATCACATTATTGCCAAGCCATACACAGTCACCAATTGTAACTGGTTTATCAATAACAGTATCATCATATGGTATCTCTATCCCCTCATAGTTGTGAAAAGTAGTTATGATTTGACACCCAGGTCCTGAATGAAAATAATTTCCAATAATAATTTTCCCTTCCCCTTGCATACTTATGCCATTAAAGCATACACCATCACCTAAGTATGTATTTGTATTTACATAAGACTTTCCTCCCACATATAAATCTGAACCACTCTGAACTGCCCGCTTTAGAATTTTGAATTTATATAGCAGGTTTAGCAGTTTTCTATAAAACATATTTTCAATTATCCTTTCAACAATGACCTATTGTTTGCAGCCTCTTTATCTTGAATTATTAGCCGCAAAGACGAAACAATTGCTAAAAAACCAAAATAGTAATAGTACTCAGTTATGCTCTCTACAATAGCAATGGCAGAGAAAACACCTAACAGTAAAACAGTAATGCTTTTTTCTTTACAACCTTGGCATATATTTAGTTTTTTTATACATGAGTTCATCATACAAAAATAGATAATAACCAATACTATACCGCCATCTATCAATAACTGAAGGATTTCACTATGTGTATAGTTTGAACCAGAATAATTCCCCGCCCAATCATTCCAAAACACACGAAATAACGTGCCAAATGCACCATATCCAAATATCCAATGTCCTTTCACTTTTTCTAAAACAGCCGTCCATATAAACATTCTTCCGCTTATTGAAATATTTATTGTTCCTAAAAAATAGAATCCTTTTAGTGATTGCGTTATACTAATTAATACAATACTTATCAAGTAGGGAAGTGTAAAAAATTTTATGGGATTGTTAAAACTTCTCCTTTTTATTTTCATTATAATCAAAATGCCAAAGAGCAATATTGCTAGTGATATAAATGATACTAATGTTCTAGAATAGATCATATTTAATATCCCAAGTATAATAAGTATAATATTTTTCTTTCTTTTCTCCTTAAGCATAATGCTTCCAATTAACACTGATAAAAGTCCCATCTGAGCAACAATCTGAACATGGCCAATAAATGTTACATGTCTATCAACTAAAAAATAATTTGGAAAAATCCATTGGTTGAATACTGTAATATTAAGTACAAATATTATAATCAGTAAGGTTGAAAAAACGTCAAGAAAGTATCTCCAATTCTTTTTGATTTGTTCCATACAAAGTATGAAAAAAACTGGTGCAAAGAATATTTTTTGAATTCCCTCCGAAACACCTCCCTGTATGCATATTGTTTCTATTAAAAGGACGAAATGATAAGCTAAAACCCAACATGCACATATATTGATTGCTATTTTTTTTCGTGATAAAGATACAATAAAATATACAAACATAATAAATGTGGCAAAAGCTAACATATATCTTTGCAAACTATGGTACCACGAAAAATATTCACCAAATCCTCTGGGAAATAAAAATGGAAGCAACATGAAATACAAAAAAGTATTTTTTTTTCGTGCATTATTTTTGGTTACTGATACATTTAACATTTTCCATCACCTAAATTGACTATTTCTTAAAAACGGAGCTAATAAAATCACTTACTCTATTTCCTATTATTTTTCTAATAATTCTTTTATATCTCTGCCGTTTTGGAATCCAAGAACCCGCAAAATGATGTATAGTATGAGTGTTTTCTGTCTTAAAGTGCTGTCTTTTTCTAAAATTGTATGCACAAAAATAGTCATTTGGAAAAATTGCAAAACCATCCACTTTCTGATAACAATTATTCATCTCAAACCCATGCCGCAAGCATATTTCTCTAAAAGGTATAATATTTGTTGTCATATCAAAACTACCATCAGGATTAATAAACTCCCTATGACTGTACCCCTCCAGGACTTCACCAATCAACTCATTACCTTTTTCGCATGCCATAGTTCCAGTGAGAGGATTTCTTGGAGTCTCAAAACCTGTGAAGCCTCTATATTCTAAAAATTCGTCTAGGGATTGTGTTACTTCTACGTCAGTGTCCATATATACTCCACCATGATAGTAGATAGCATATAATCTCACATAATCAGAAACAAATGCCCATTTCTTTGATTCATATGCCTGTTCAACATATTTGTTTGAATGTATGTCGAAATTTGATTCGTTCCACTCAACTAGTTCATAATCAGGACAATACTTCCGCCATGTTTCAATATATTTTTTTGTATCATTTGGAAGAGGATTTCCTCCAAACCAGCAATAATGAATAGTTTTTGGTATCATTTAAATCAGGTCCTCATATGTCAAAGCATTCCATGTATCAATGTATTTTATAGCTTTCTTTATTTCATTATCAATTATTTTATCAATTTTGTAAGAATCTAACTCTTTATATAAAACAGATGCATCTTCTATCTTCTGACCATATCCAATCATTCTTTCCTTCATATCAAAAAGACTCAAGATATTTACTATACGGGTTCCAACCAATTCAGGAACTACCGAAATAAACTTTAAATTAAAAATGATGGAAAAAGCTGTCGCATGAAAAGAATCAGTAATTACATACTCCGCATTATATAAAAGAGATAAAAAATCCTCAATATTTGGTACCCATTTACATTTTCCATATCTATAAAACTGAAACCAATGATTACATACATTTATGACAGGAAGATTGAGTTCATGGGACATTTTCTTTTTGAAAGATTCTATGTTTTTATCATGATGCAGATTATATACCAGTATATATTTCTTTTCTTTATACTTATTTGATGCTAGTTTCTCCCATTTTCTTCGGGACAATAAGAATACAGGGTCAATAATACATTGAGGATTATTTAGTCCCATTTTTTTCATTATCTCAATCCCAGATTCTTCTCTACATGATAAAATATTGAAACGGTGTAATGATTTTTTCTCGTGTTCCCATTCTTCGTTGGTAAATTGTGTCTTTCCAAAGCTTGAAGAATATGTAACCTTTGCGCTTTTATCTGACAAATTATCAAAGACATCAAGCATCATGAAACCATTTAAGGTCTGATCTCCACCACAACAATAGATATCCTCAGGTGCTGACTGCTCATTAATTTCTTTAGCATCTTTAAAAACCCGCTTCGTAAGATTAAGATTTTTCTTTATATAATGCGTAAATACAACCTTACGTTTAATATATGAGATTGAAAAAGCAATAACCGCACCAATGTATATAACAGGATTCCGTAATTTCCTGCTTTTCCTTTTGAGTCTCTTTAATTGACCTAAAAGTGTTACATCTTCCGGAAAGTAGTCTATAACCTCGGCTTGAAATCCTTGATTTTTAAGTGCTTCCTGCAATGCATAGCATTGAAGAACACTTCCCCAGTTGGCTTGCCTGTGAGTTGTTACTATTCCTACTTTTTTCATATTAATCATGCTCCACTATACTTGCATATACATCCGCATATTTTCTTAAAAAAACAGAGTATCCAAAATCAGTTTGATAATCCTGGTATGCTTGTTCTTCCAATTGATTTTTTAAATCACTATCTTCAATTAATTTGCATATTTTACTGGCTAAATCGTTATAGTCTTCCTTGTGAAAAACCAATCCGTTTTTTCCATCATGCACAATTTCAAGATTATTATCTATATCAGAACATATAATGGTTTTTTTAACAGAAAAAACCTCAATCGGCGTTAGTGGAAAACCTTCCCATCTGGATGGCAAAACAGCAAAATCTAACTTATTAATTAGAGATATTACATCTTTCTGAAATCCTAGGAACACAATATTCTTTCGTATTCCTAAGTTGTCAACGAGTTGTTCAATTTCATTCCGCTTATCTCCATCACCTATTAACACACCCACTATATTCGGATTTTGTTTTACTGCTTTGCTAACTGATTTGATAAAAATATCAAATCCTTTTTGCTTTGATATCCTTCCTATACATCCTATGAGAATCATATTATTATCAAATTTATCTATTACTGTTTTCACTGGCTTAATTGTACCTGGCTCTATAGAATTATGTATAACCTTTATTATACTGTCAGGAATTCCATATTCACCAACCAAATTCTTCTTCACGGTATTTCCGCATGCCACAATCTTTGCCTTTGACAATGCAAATCTAAGCAATCTTCTTTTTCCATAAAAAACATTGTGTGAAGTATATATATGCTTTAAACTTGGATTCACAATTTGGAGAAGTCTGCCGTAAAATGCTGCCATTCTATGATGTGTGTGGATTGCCTCGATTCTATTATCCTTTATAATCTTAAGCAGGGTTCTAAATGTTTTAATTACCAGAGTCATTTTTTTTCTGTCAATGTCAGGAATAACAATATGCCTTATATTACATTTTTCTAATTCTTCGACATAAGAACCTCCGCATGACGCAACAATAGGTATTACTATACTTATATCCTTACATAACTGGTATACAACTTTCTCAGCTCCACCTTGCCCCATTGTCCTTGATATATGAAGAACTTTAATCATTTGACAGCTTTCCTTTTTTCATTACTTACAGCTTTTATAAACATCCAGTTTCCAACAAAATATCTCTTAAACAGTCTTTTAGGCTCATGGATTACTCTGAACAACCATTCTAAACCACTCCTCTGCATCCACTTAGGGGCACGGGGTATGACTCCTGATATAACATCAAAGCTACCGCCAACGCCCATAAACACGGAATTATTTCCCTCATCTTGTAAAAACTCAATTAAGTATTCTTTCATTGGGCTTGTAATTCCGACAAATACAAAATCTGGATGTAATTTCTTCAATTCGGCCGATATATCCAACCAATCTTTTTCCGTAAAGTATCCGTTGTGGAAGCCAATAAGATTAAGCTTTGGATATTGTGTCTTAAGAACCTTAGTTGTTTTCTCAACAACTTCCTGCTTAGCCCCAAGAAGATATATCGAATACCCTCTTTTTTCACTGAGTTTCACTAGGCTCTGCATTAGGTCAATCCCAGCCACACGCTCTGGAAGTGGCTTTCCAAGATATTTACTAGCTTTTATAACTGACTCACCATCAGCATTTATGATTCCACAACTGTTAACTATTTGCTTTAATCTCTCATTTTCATTCAATTCATTAATCTTATCTGCATTAACGCCCATAAGATGTAATGGTTCTTTCTTTTTAACATATTCTTCAACAAGTTTAATTGTGTCTCTTGCATTGAGCACATCAATAGTTGTATTCAGAATGGTAATTCTCGGATTAGTTCCAAGAATTGTTTCTTGTTTTACAGGTGTCCATTTTTGCATACTGATATCTCCTCTTTCATAGTTTGTATCCAGTTGCCACATTATGCTTTATGCATCATTCTTTTAACTGTATACAGCAATCCCGTATATCTAAGCATGCGTATCACTTCAAACTTAATCTTCTCTTTTAATGAATTACCTGCATATTTACAAATCACAAACCCGATTCCCTGCTGCTTATAGTCCTGCCAAAAATCATCATATTCCTTCGGCTTTAAGGTTTTATTCAAAAGATTATGATTATAAATGAGATAAGAATCGTCATCCATTTCTATCATCACCTTTGCATAATTTGATAGACACTTCTTTATTTCTTCGCATTGCTCATTGTGGAATATCATTATTGATACTCCTTTTTTTGTATCTATCTCCGGCAAACAAAATTCTATTCCCCAAAAATCTGCGATAGTTATATCTGATTGATAGTGTCCAGGAAAAATACAATTGAAGCAACCCTGCTGTATCAATAAATCTTTTCTAAATAATGTTATAAAATGACTAATTTTATACGAATTTATATACTTCTTACCATTTTCAAATTCTGCAAATGTAGGATAGCCTTTCCAGCCAGCAGGCTTATATCTAAAAGAAAAGAACTTTAATTTACTTCCCTCTTTTTGTTCTATGTAGCTCTTGTATTCTTTCCAAATCTCTGCTTTAGGTGTACCATGGCAAACAATATCAACCGTTAAAAGTTTTTCCACATTTACTTCAGATGATTTCAAAGTATTTTTTAATACCGAAATCTGACATGGCGTACCTGTAAATAATACATTATATCCTTCTAATAGATCCTTTTTAGCTTTTTTATATGCCTCTAAACAATCAGATTGCACATACTTAGAGCCACAGAACCTTTTCGTACCCTCAAATGTTAATACTCTCTCATGCCGCACATTTAGGTTTTCATCAAAACATGCACCATATGCTGAGCATCTGCCATCTTTGTTGATTGAAAAAAAGACCTTTGCTATTCCTAAAAAAGCCCCACCAGATGATGAAACATTTAAATATTCATCCTGATTTATATATGCAAAGGCATTGGTATGCTTTTTGTTCATTTTATAACAATCCTTTTTGTGCTATAATCAACTTACTTAGGTTCCCAAGGACTATATTCTTTGCCCTCAAGGATATCAGCTATTCTCTCACATGCATGTCCATCACCATAAGGATTGCATGCATGACTCATCTTTTCATATGCTTCTTTGTCTTCCAGCAGTTCCTTAAATGTGTTATATATTGTCTCTTCATCAGTCCCTACAAGTCTTAGCGTTCCAGCCTTCACGCCCTCAGGACGCTCAGTTGTGTCTCTCATAACTAGGACTGGCACACCATAAGATGGGCACTCTTCCTGGATTCCGCCAGAATCTGTAAGACACAGGTACGCTCTCGCCTCAAAGTTGTGACAATCAAATACCTCGACTGGCTCAATAATATGAATTCTGTCACAATCACTGAGTTCCTTATCAGCGGCCTGTCTAACTACTGGGTTCATATGGATTGGGTAAATAGCTTTGCAGTCTGGGTGTTCATCAAGAACACGCCTAATTGCCCGGAACATATGATGCATAGGAATCCCCAGATTTTCGCGTCTATGTGCTGTAATAAAGATTAGTTTGTCAGATCCGATCCAATCAAGTTCTGGATGTGTGTAATCTTCTTTAACCGTATGTTGCATAGCATCAATAACAGTGTTTCCTGTGATGTACACAGTCTTTGGGTCCTTACCTTCAGCAATAAGGTGATCTGCTGCAAGATGTGTTGGTGCAAAATTGAAATAACTTATAATACCCACAGCCTGACGGTTGAACTCTTCTGGATAAGGAGAGTAAATGTTATATGTTCTAAGACCTGCCTCAACATGACCTATCGGAATCTGTAAATAGAAACAAGCAAGAGCTGTAACAAAGGTAGTTGATGTATCACCATGTACCAGGACTATATCTGGCATCTCCTTTTCCAACACTTCTCTTATATTCACTAAGATAGATTGAGTAATATCAAATAGAGTTTGCCTGTCTTTCATAATATTCAAATCATAATCAGGAACAACACCAAATGTCTCCAAAACCTGATCCAGCATTTGTCTATGTTGTGCTGTTACACACACAATAGTCTGAATTGAAGTGCGTTTTTTAAGTTCCAAAATTAACGGACAAATCTTGATTGCCTCAGGCCTTGTTCCAAAGACCAACATTACTTTTTTCATATCCTGGACTCCTTATTTTCTCACGCATTCAGCGTCATAGTAAATGACCTCGTTCACCTTCTAAGCAATAATTAACATTTCATGTGTTACTAAGAATATTACCATCAAGTCTTTCTCTAGATTTTTTGCTAAATCTTTACTATGCTTTGAATCTATACTCTTCAATTTATCTGTGAATCCATCTGGTATGATTTTAGGATTCTTCAATATTTCATTAACTCTGCTGTTTCACCCAATCCCTTTCATAAATTCATCATTCTTCATAAGCCATGGTCCATACCTGTCACAGACAACATTGACCCCAATACCCATAATACATGCAACACTGTACACATCCCCGCCTGCATTTAAGCTAAGCATTGCAAATGTATCCCTTAGTACCTGGTATGTCAGTTCTGATATCCCTGCTTCTTCACCTGCTGTCCTCAGCCTGTACTGCAGTGACCTTGCATCTGGAGGGCATGTCTTTTCATCTGTCCCCAGTACAGGTACTTCCATAGATATTTCTCTTCCTCTGCCTTTTTTCTTT
>DKXQ01000071.1:0-388 GCA_002493085.1 Lachnoclostridium sp. UBA7122 | reverse complement strand
TGTTGATGTCCTCTTTCTGCCTTTTTTTGTAGTACTGGTATTGCTGGTACTGTCACTGCTTTCTGTTTTAATTCCACTTTCATCCCCTAAGCTGCCTGTCCTTTTCTGCACCCTCACAAGATTCCTGTGTACATGGATTTTTCTGCCTTCCATGTCTACGTCTTCCCATTTAAGACCACAAAGCTCTGACAGGCTCAGTCCTGTGTAAAGCGGCAGCAGTATCTGCACCTGGAAGTCCAGTGCTTTTTTCTCCACTACATTCACAAGCTGCATCATCTCAAGCTCTGACAGCGGCATAGCATATTTTTTACTTTTTATCTTGTATTCTGATTTCCCGAAGGAGATTTCTGGTACAAGATGGTTCTCTGCACCATAGCGGAACATGGCA
>DKXQ01000112.1:21225-21468 GCA_002493085.1 Lachnoclostridium sp. UBA7122 | reverse complement strand
AATATGCACAAATTTTGTTATATTAAATGCGCAATAGTTTCCATATATATTTTTACAAATGCATAATATATAAATTTAAAATAAAAAATATATAAGGTTCAGCGCAAATGTAAAAATATATAAAGGATATATAAAGAAAGGAGGAAAATAATGGAAGCAAAACAAAATGAAGGGAAGTTTGGCAATACTGTCCTGTATTTGAAACAACACTGGCAGCTTTATGTAATCTTCCTGCTGCCAGCA
>DKXQ01000112.1:0-20920 GCA_002493085.1 Lachnoclostridium sp. UBA7122 | reverse complement strand
TATGTAATCTTCCTGCTGCCAGCACTGGCTCTGACCCTGATATTTAAGTATATCCCAATGGGTGGTATACTGATTGCGTTTCAGGAGTACAACCCTTTCAAGGGCATCTTAGGAAGTGAATGGGTGGGGTTTAGGTATTTTGAACGTTTTTTATCTTCACCTGACTTTATGACCTATCTTGGCAATACGCTAAAGCTCAGTATCTATGGTCTTTTATGGGGTTTTCCAATGCCAATACTGCTTGCATTCCTGCTGAACCGGATTGAAAGCACAGGCATTAAAAAGAAGATACAGCTTGTACTCTATATGCCGAATTTTATTTCGGTAATAGTACTTTGTGGTATTGTCCGCATATTCCTGTCTGTAACAGGTCCTGTTAATCTGCTGTTTGGCTCACAGATTAACTTTATGACTATGCCTGAGGCATTTAGGACAATCTATATTGCTAGTGGCATCTGGCAGGGTGCAGGCTGGGCATCTATTATGTATACAGCTTCGCTTTCCAATGCCAGCCAGGACTTAAAAGAGGCAGCGCTTATTGATGGCGCTAATATCTTCCAGCAGATTAAAGCAGTAGAATGGCCTGCCATTAAAGATATGGTTGTAATCCAGTTTATACTGCAGGCTGGTAACATTATGAGTGTTGGCTTTGAAAAGGCATATGCGCTGCAGACAGACCTGAATATGGGAACATCAGAAATTATAGCAACATATGTGTACAAAAAAGGTCTGCTGGATGGCGACTACAGCTTTTCTACAGCCGTAGGCTTGTTTAATACAGTAATCAATGTAATACTTCTGGTTGCTGTCAACAAGATTGTTGCAAAGATGAATGACGGCAAGGGATTATAAGGAGGTTAAGTATGAAGAAAAAAAGCAAGTTTGCCAGATATTCCACACAGGATAAGGCTTTGCTGCTGACCGGCTATATCCTGCTTGGGCTGTTTGTCATCGCTATAATTATTCCTATGATTTATATTATCGTAGCTTCATTTATGGATCCAGTTACACTTCAGAACAAAGGCATAACTTTTGATTTCGACAAATGGACGGTTACAGCTTACCAGAGAGTTATGTCCAATTCACAAATCTGGATTGGTTTTAAGAATGCAGTTGTATATTCCATAGTATTTACAGTAGTTTCTGTGTTTTTAACACTGTTGGCTGCTTATCCTATGTCCAGGGCAGATTTTAAAGGAAAGGGATTCTTTAACACAATTTTTGTCATTACAATGTTTTTTGGCGGTGGCCTGATTCCTACATATTTGCTTATAAGCAATATGCACCTTCTGGACAGTATGTGGGCAATTATCCTTCCAGGCGCATTTAGTGTATGGAATATGATTATTGCACGTACTTATTACCAGGGAATTCCAGGGGAACTAAGGGAAGCTGCTGATGTAGATGGCGCTAATGAAATGGTGTACTTTTTCAAAATCCTGATTCCTGTGTGTACCCCGGTTATCGCAGTTTTGGCATTGTGGCAGTTTGTAGCTATGTGGAACAGTTATTTTGATGCAATGATATATCTTAATGATTCTGCAAAACAGCCATTGCAGCTTGTACTGCGGTCTATCCTGATTCAGAACCAGCCAGAGTCAGGCATGATTTCAGATATGCAGAGCACAGCAGAGCGTGCGCAGCTTGCAGAACTTTTGAAATATGCCACAATTATTATATCCAGCTTACCACTTCTGGTTATGTATCCGTTCTTCCAGAAGTATTTTGACAGCGGAATTATGGCAGGTTCTGTAAAGGGATAATAGCAAAAACTAAAACTATATAAACAAGGAGCAAAGGAGTGTAAAAATTATGAGGATTAAAAATTTGAAGCGCATAGCTGCCGTGGCACTGGCAGCAGGCCTGGCATTTTCTGTAACTGGCTGCGGTGGTAATGGTGGAGCAGCTAGTAATGCCGGACAGGATGTAGATGTATCAGAGCTTGAATTTCCATTAAAGGAAAAGGTAACACTTACAGGGCTTATAAGTTATCCGGCAAATACGGAATCTGACCCTAATAAGCGTACAATTTTTAAACGCCTGCAGGAAAAGACCAATGTTGAAATAAACTGGACAGCAATCCAGGCTGACCAGTGGGGTGACAAAATCTCACTTTCTATGGCAAATGCAAAGACACTGACAGATTTTGTATTTTCAGCAGGATTTGGTGACAGTGACTTGCTCAAATACGGAAAACAAGGTGTAATTATCCAGCTTCAGGATTATATAGATAAATATATGCCAAATTTAAAAGCTGTATTTGATAAATACCCTGAATACAGACGTATGTGTACAGATACAGACGGGCGTATCTGGGCACTTCCATGGATTGAGCAGCTTGGTTCAGAAAAAACTGCTATCCAGACAATAGATAATATGAGTTTTATCAATAAGAAATGGCTTGATTTCCTTAAACTAGATATACCAACAACAATAGAAGAATTTGAGAAAGTTTTAATTGCATTCCGTGATAATGCTTCTAAACTGCAAAAGGAATTTAATATTGATGGAAGTATTATTCCTATGTCATGTATCGTAAATGATGGAGGCCAGGACCCGGCTATTCTTATAAATGGTTTTGGCGAGGGCTATGGTGATGCAGATAAAGGCAGGCATATTGCTGTAACAGATGATTTAAAAGTAATCTGCTCTGCAACACAGCAGGGATACAAAGATGGCATCACATGGCTTCATTCACTGTATAAAGAGGGTCTGATTGACCCAGAGGCATTTACACAGGAGTGGTCTACTTATGTGTCAAAAGGAAAATCAGGACGCTATGGCGTATGCTTTAGCTGGGATGTTGCCAATATTGACAACCTTAAAGACTGGGTTCCGCTGCCAGCCCTTACTGCTGATACAAGAAATATTACACCACAGAACGGCTCATTTACCAGTGGTTTTGACCGTGGACGCTGTGTAGTGACAGCAGTTGCCAAAAATCCTGCACTTGTGTGTGCATGGCTTGACCAGATGTATGACCCGTTCCAGTCACCACAGAACAACTGGGGCACATATGGTGAGGACGATGATTTTGATATTTTTGAACTTGGGAAAAATGACAAGGGTGAAGACATGCTTAAACATGCACCTCTTGGCGATGCCTCTCCTGTTGAAGTAAGGGAAGCAGAGTCTGTAGGCGGGCCTCTTGCTATTCTGGATGAATACTATGGTGTATATGTTACATGTCCAGATGATGCACAGTACCGTTTAGACTGGATTAAGGATTATTATACACAGGACATGAATACTAAATATGTGTATCCAAATGTATTTATGAACCAGGAGGATACAACAGAACTATCTAATCTTACAGCTGATATTACAAAGACAATTAATGCCAAAAAATCAGACTGGATTATGAATGGATTTACAGATGCTGACTGGGAGCAGTACCTGAAAGATTTGGAAGCATATAAACTAAATGATTATCTTGCAATTTTCCAGAAATACCTTGATTCGTTTTATAAGGATGGAAATGCTGACACAGAATAACATTAAAACCAGGTAAACCTGGGATGGGGCTGTTGCACAAAGAGTATGGTTTATAGTGCAGCAGCCCTTTTATAAAGAATGGAGGATAAACTATGGCAAGCCAGACATTACGCGAAGCCCGTAAATATGAAGAAGCTTCTGCAAAACTTATTAAAGAAGAACAACGTCCGTCATTTCACTTATCTACACGGACAGGGTGGATGAATGACCCTAATGGGTTTTCATATTATAAGGGGCAATATCACTTATTTTACCAGTATTATCCTTATGATGTACACTGGGGCACTATGCACTGGGGACATGCAGTAAGCAAGGACCTTCTGCACTGGGAGTATCTTCCGGCTGCCCTGGCACCAGATGAATTTTATGATATGGATGGATGCTTTTCAGGAAATGCAATAGAACTTCCAGATGGAAGGCAGCTTCTGATGTATACAGGGGTAGTAAAAGAGCGCCAGAAAAATGGCGGAGTCTGTGAAGTACAGACACAGTGCATTGCAACAGGGGATGGGCTGGATTATGAGAAATATGAGAAAAATCCTGTACTGGATGAACATGACCTTCCAGACGGGTGCAGCAGGTTTGACTTCCGTGACCCTAAAATATGGCGCAGTGAAGATGGTACTTACCGCTGCATTGCCGGGAACCGTCCAGCAGATGGAAGCGGACAGATTCTTCTGTTTACAAGCCCTGATGGCTTTGAATGGAAATATAAAAAAGTGTTGTGTGCCAATAACAACAGGTTTGGACTGATGTGGGAGTGTCCGGACTTCTTTAAACTGGATGGAAAGTGGGTGCTTTTAACCAGCCCGCAGGATATGATGCCACAGGGATTTGAATACCATAATGGCAATGGCACATTGTGTATTATTGGCAGTTTTAATGAAGAAACTGATACTTTTACAGAAGAATACAGCCAGTCTGTTGATTATGGAATTGACTTTTATGCATCACAGACTGTGCTTTCACCAGATGGCAGACGTATAATGATTGGATGGATGCAGAACTGGGATACGTGCAGTCTCAGGACAGGAGAACAGCAGTGGTATGGGCAGATGAGCCTTCCCCGTGAACTGTCTGTAAGAAATGGGAGACTTTACCAGTGGCCAATAAGGGAACTGGAAGATATGCGGGGTGAAAAAATTACATATGAAAATGTATTATTTACTGATATGATACGTCTGGATGGAATCAGAGGACGTAAAATAGATATGACGCTGGAGATTGCGCCAGGAGATGAAGAAAAACTGTACAGAAAGTTTTCAATGCGCTTTGCACAGAATGAGGAATACTATACCTCCCTGAGTTTCAGGCCACTTGAATCAATATTAAAAATTGACAGGAAGTTTTCTGGTTCACGCAGGGCAATTATACATCAGAGGAGAAATCTTGTAAATAGTGAAAATGGCAGATTAAAGTTAAGAATTATTCTGGATAAATTTAGTGTTGAAGTGTTTGTCAATGGTGGAGAGAACGTTATGACTGCAACAATGTATACAGATATGGCAGCAGATGGAATCTGCTTTATTGCAGATGGAAAAGTGTGCATGAATATAGTAAAGTATGATTTATAAAATTAAATATGTAAAACGTTCATCTGTCAAACGTTTCACACAAAATTATTGTCAAATCTGCCATAATGTGGTATAGTTACTTTATAAGATACACAAAAAGTCTGGCAGAAAAGATAAAATAATAGGAATGGAGAGATGTTAAATGGCAACCCTGAAAGATGTTGCAAAAGAAACTGGACTGACTACCAGCACAGTGTCAAGGGTATTGAACAACAGGGGGTATATCAGTAAAAATACACGCCAGAAGGTAGATGATGCTGTAAAAAAGCTGAATTACCATCCAAATGAGGCAGCACGTTCGCTGCGCATGAAAAGTACCAACACAATAGGACTGATAGTTCCGCATGTCAGCCATCCATATTTTGCAGAGATGATAAGCAACCTGGAAACTTTTGCTTATGAAAATGGTTATAAGACACTATTATGCAATTCGCAGTGTATGCATGAAAAAGAAGAAGAATATATCAGAATGTGTATCGGCTATAAGGTGGCTGGCATAATTCTTTGCAGTGGTTCAGCAGCATTGGAAGTGTTTGATGGCATTGATATTCCAATAATTACAATGGAGCGTTTTCTGGATAACGGGACTGCTTCTGTAGAATGTGATAACAGGCAGGGAGGTGTTCTTGCTGCAGAAAAGCTGATTGCATGTGGGTGTAAGCATCTGCTGCATATCGGCAAGATTGGTACATTATCTATGCCAGCGGATACACGCACAGAAGGATTCAGGGAGTTCTGTGACAAAAAGAAAGTTTCGTTTGTGGAACTGGTAACAGAAGATGAACAGTTCTTTGATATGGATTACAGGGAAATGCTTGAAGATACTTTAAAAAAATATCCGGAAACAGATGGGCTGTTTGCAAACAGTGATGTGATTGCTGCACAGACACTTCAGGTATGCCGTAAACTTAATATTTCAGTGCCTGGACAGATGAAGATAATCGGTTTTGATGATGTAAATATTGCAACACTTACAACACCACAGCTTACGACAATACACCAGCCTGTAAAGGAGATGTCAAGGATGGCAGTAAATCTGCTCCATGATGCAGTTATGGGAAAGCTGGTAATAAGAAGGACAGTACTTCCTGTTTATCTTGTCGAACGGGAAACTACCTGAATTGCAGGAAACTCCTTATGGCTCTATAAGTGCCATAAGGAGTTTCTCACAGTCTTCTAAATGTTCTGTATTTGATATAATAACTGCATAGAGGGGCTCTTCCTCTTCTTCTGTCTGGTTATATAAATTATAAAATTCTGTTCCGGACAAATCAACGGCATAGTATCCATCAATTCCATCTTCCAGATTGACATTGCCATTTTTATCCTGTTGAAGGTTTGCAGTATCGTATACAAGTTTTTTGTTATCTGCCAGATAATCTGCCAGGCTGCCAGATAGTGCTTTATCAAGTGGCATACAGGCATTTAATGCAAGCAGGTAACTGTACATATCTTTTCCGCAGATAGCTATATCCATGCACATAGATGAAATCGTGGTCATAACTTCAATTTCTTGTACATAGTAATATTTATTATCATAGTCAAAAGGCTGGTCAAGATTTATATCCACTTTGCCAGGTTTGCCATCGGATGTTAATTCTTCTGTAAACTTGTCAAACCATCTGCTGCAGTCATCTTCTGTATTCAGTACGACACATGCCCTGAGCCGGCGCGGCTGCTGGCCTTCATACAGCATATTGGCAAATGTACATATAGTTATGATGCAAAAACTGATAACGATAATACGCCACTTATAATAATCCCATACAAATCCAAGCCGTGCCTTGCCATGCAGGCTTTTAAATGTATTCCAGTTGCGGTGCATCTCCTGTACAAATACGCTGTCTTTTTTACTATTTCCCATTACCGGATTCCTCCATATCTTCATTGTCAAAAGCTAACGGCCTGAATTCTTCCTGTATATGTACAACCGGAAGGTAAGGTTTTAATATGTAAGCAAGCAAAACAGCATGGAAAAAAACTACAAGGCCAGGTACAATAAATATTAATCCTGGCATTATATGGCAGGTCCATATGCCAGTTACCATTATAAAAAGCATTAAAAGTGTGCGTCCTATGTGTTTTATGGACAATACAAATGCCCAGATTACAATTTCCTGTTTCTTTTTTTCAAACTTTGCCAGCAGTGGAAAAGAATATAATGTAATAAATGCCCAGAACAGGAATATTACAGCAAAAAACACCATAAGAAAAGTAAATATGCCACTACTTCCAGGATTAGTTCCTGCACTATGGCACATCCGTATATCTATAACCAGAAAAACACCAATTAGTGCAAGTGGTGTACCAAGAAAGAATCCCTGCTTGAAATTCTGTTTAAAGGAGCGCAGGAAATCTTTAGATACAGAAGTTTCTTCTTCACGTACCATATTTATCACCGCATAGTAAAAGGCAGTTGTAGCAGGCCCGGCTGTAAAAACTGGCAGGCAGCATAAAAGCCAGAGCGTGTTCAGTATAAATATGTCAAAAACTTTCTCCATCGCCTGCCAGAACGGAGTGTCTGCATTAAATAATTTATCCATAGTACCAGTTCCTTTCTATTGAAATTTTATACAAGCTGTTTTAACTATTGTATCAGTAAAAGGCAGATAATGCAATAAAAATATCAAAGGATTGTCATAATATTTAATAAGAAAAATCTGGCTATTTAAATGCTATAGGTGACATTTACTAAAAATACATATGTATTTACAGTAAGATTTACTAAAGAAATACGGATAATTGAAGTATGTTTTAGCACTTAGTTGCAAAAAATATTAAAAAAAATATGATAAACGATTGACATTTTGCCACATAAATGATATTATCTAAATGCAGTTCAATAAGTCCAGTAATTTTCCTTGTTACATAAAGGTTGCTAGCGTTTTTTACATATCCTGGAAAATTAATGGACACGGACAAGATTATATTAATCTAAGTTTAGGAGGAGATGTAAAATGAGGAAAAAGTTATTAGCAGTGACACTTGCAATGACTATGGCAGCATCTTTGGCTGGCTGTGGTGACTCTGGTTCAGGCGGCGGCAACAGCGGCTCTGGCGGTGGTGGTAACAGTGGCAGCTCTGGCGGCAAAGTGTCTTTCACAATTTTCAACTCTAAATCTGAAATCCAGGAATTTCTTGAAGAGGCTGTTGAAAAGTATTGTGAAGAAAACAATGTAGACATTGAAGTTTATTATTCACAGGACACAGTAGCAGCACATCTTTCTACTAAGTATGCATCAAAAGAGCCATATGCACTTTCAATGACAGATGCAAAGGATATCTATTCACTTGGTGTTGAATATGGCTATGATATGAGCGGTGCAAAGTGGATTGATGATACAGATTATGAAATTACTGTTGATGGCAAAGTATTAGGCTTCCCATGTGCTATTGAAGCCCGCGGCATACTTTACAATGCACATGCTATTAAAGAAGTTACTGGTGAAGACTTTGACCCTGATTCTATCAAAACATTAGATGATTTTGATAAGTTCTGCCAGAAGCTGGTCGATGCTGGAATGGAATCCCCTACAGCAATCCTTAAACCTGACTGGTCCCTTGGAGGACATTTCTTAATGCAGGTATATGAAGAGCGCAAAGACCCGGAAGCATTTATACAGTCTCTGCATAAAGGAGAGGCAGACCTTGCTAATGACGAGAAGTACAATGCCCTTATGGATACTTTTGATGTACTTATGAAGTACAATGCGTTTAAATCTGGTCCGGTTTCCGCAGAAGATGAGATGGTACACCAGAAGATGTCTGAAGGTGAAATCGCATTCCAGTTCGGCGGATGCTGGGAGTGGAATGACCTTGTTGATTATGACTATACTGGTGATATAGGAATTATGCCTGTGCCTCAGAATTTACAGGATGACTATACAGGATGTCTTGTTGGTGGCGGATCCAAGTACTTCTATATTGATAATAGTGAGTATACCACAGACGAACAGCGTGAGGCTGCTATGGCATTCCTTGAGTGGTTTGCAAGTTCAGACGATGGAAAGAAACTTGTTTCTGAAACATGTGGCATAGTATCTCCATTTAACAGCAATACTATTGAATGTAACAATGACCTTGGAAAATCCGTTAAGAAGTATGTTGATGAAGGCAAGCTGATTCCTAACTATGATTATGCTCCAGATGACCACTATGCTAAAAATGGTGCAACTATGCAGGAATACCTTGCAGGACAGATTGACCGTGCAGGGCTTGCTACCAAAGTTGAAGATTACTGGAAATCTACAACTCCTGTAGAGCATTAAGATTTATTATATTATTTAGCCAAATAACTTGTGCCGCTGGAAGTTCTCCTCCAGTGGCACAAAATAAAAGAGGGGGACAAATCAATTATGAATACAAATACTATGTCTTATAAGTGTAAACAATTTATGATGTTTGCCGGACTGACAACAATAGCATTTGTTGCAGTTGTTATTATACCGTTCATTTATGGTTTGTATCTGACTTTTACAAGCTGGGATGGTGTGTCAAGGGAAAAACCCTTTGTAGCACTGGCAAACTATGCGTCTACATTTGCAGATTCTGCTTACTGGCAGGCAATAGGAAGAACACTTATCTATTCTGTAATAGCTGTTATACTTGTCAATGTAGTGGCATTTACACTGGCCTTCCTTGTTACAAGTGGTGTTAAGGGACAGAACTTCTTCCGTGCCGGATTCTTTATCCCGAACCTTATCGGTGGTATCGTACTTGGTTATATCTGGAAGTTCGTATTTAACCGTGCATTTGTAGCTATTGGCAGCGCTATTACATCTGGTACTGCTACTTCACTGCTTGCTACGACCAATGGTGCAATGTTCTGTATGATTATTGTTTCTGTATGGCAGTATGCAGGTTATATGATGCTTATCTATGTAGCCGGATTTATGAGTGTATCAGCAGATGTGCTTGAAGCAGCAAGGATTGATGGATGTACAAATATGCAGTCCATTATACATATTTCTATACCACTTATGGTTTCTTCTTTTGTACAGTGCCTGTTCCTTACAGTTACAAGATGTTTTATGGTATATGATGTAAACCTTTCATTGACAAAGGGCGACCCATTTGGCAGTTCAGTTATGGCTGCGATGCATGTGTATAACCAGGCATTTACATATAAGAATTATGGTACTGGCCAGGCTGAAGCGATGGTTCTGTTTATTATCTGTGCCGTTGTAGGCGTGCTTCAGGTATATATTGGTAAGAAAGCGGAGGTGTCAGCATAATGGATGATTTAAATGAAAAAGCAGCCCGCGCCAGGAAGATTAAACATATAGTTTTTATAATTATTTTGATAGTATTGTTTATTTGCTTTATCTTCCCATTTGTGCTGGTAGTGATTAATGTATTTAAAACAAAGGCAGATATTACATCTGACCCGCTGGCTTTAGTTGGCAAACATGGCTTTACGCTGGAAAACTTCCCGGAAGCTATGCGTAAAATGGACTTCTGGAAGTCATTTACAAATTCAGCAATTATTACTATTACTTCAACTATACTTACTATTGCACTTTCTTCTATGGCAGCTTACGTACTTGTACGTAACAAATGGAAAGCATGTGGTGCTTTGTTTGGAATGATGATTGCATCAATGGTTATTCCTTTCCAGGTACTGATGATTCCGATAGTATCCCTGTATGGTGGTGTGCTTGGTCTCTTAAGCCACCGCACAACACTGATTTTCATGCATGTAGGTTTTTCTACATCAATGGCAACATTTATGTTCCACGGTGCAATTAATACAAACGTGCCGATTGCGCTTGAAGAAGCAGGTACTATTGACGGATGCAGCCGCTGGCAGATTTACTGGCAGATAGTATTCCCACTTTTAAAGCCAACAATTGCAACAGTAGCAATTATTGATGCAATGGCATTTTGGAATGACTACCTCCTTCCAAGCCTTGTACTTGCAAAAAAAGAGTTATATACAATCCCTATTGCTACACAGGCATTCTATGGAACTTATTCCACAGATATTGGTCTGGTTATGGCCGCCCTGCTGCTGGCAATGCTGCCAATTTTAATATTGTATTTCTTCTTGCAGCGTTATATTGTAGAAGGTGTAACTTCAGGTGCAGTAAAATAACAGCATAATTAGTGTTTTTAACGTATAATGAGACTGGGTACTAATTTATTATTTATTAGTGCACCAGTTTCATTTTATATTATTTTCTTTATGCTATGCTTTCTTAACTTACAGAATTGGAGGATGACATTATGAGGAAAAATAAAATTAAAGAAATCTATCAGGAACGGTTCCAGAAGCATCATGATGAGCTCCGCTGGCTTTATATGGAATTATATGACAATGGCTCTATGTTTGCTGAATTATGTGATAACATGGAGAGTTTTTTCAAGGAACGGAATAAAAATTTACAGTTACTGGATAAAGAACGTGAAATACATAGTGACTGGTATAAGCAGAATGATATGCTTGGAATGATGTTTTATATTGATAATTTTGCCAATAATATGAAAGGGGTGCAGTCACGTCTTGACTATATTGAAAAGTGTAATGTAAATTATATCCATTTAATGCCATTTCTTGAAACACCAGAAGGACGCTCTGATGGTGGATATGCAGTATCAGATTTTAGAAAGGTACAGAAAAAACTTGGTTCAATGAAAGACCTGGAAAATCTTACGGCTGCATGCCATAAAAGGGGAATTAATATCTGTATGGATTTTGTAATGAACCATACCTCTGAAGAACATGAGTGGGCGAGGAGGGCACGCCAGGGCGACGGAGAGTATATGAGCCGTTACTTTTTCTTTAATAACTATGATATACCAGCCCAATATGAAAAAACTGTACCACAGGTATTTCCTACAACTGCCCCGGGTAATTTTACATGGCTTCCAGATGCCGGCCATTTTGTAATGACTTCATTTTACCCATACCAGTGGGATTTGAACTATAAAAATCCAAGGGTTTTTAATGAGATGATGTACAATTTCCTCTATCTGGCAAACAAGGGAATTGATATTATCCGTATTGATGCAGTACCTTATATATGGAAAGAACTGGGCACACAGTGCCGTAACCTGCCACAGGTCCATACGATTGTGCGTATGATGCGCATTATCAGTGAAATTGTATGTCCTGGTGTACTGCTGCTTGGCGAAGTAGTTATGGAACCTGAAAAAGTAGTGCCTTATTTTGGAACAGTGGAGAAACCAGAGTGCCATATGCTCTACAATGTAACAACGATGGCGACTACATGGCATACAGTTGCTACAAGAGATGTACGTCTGTTAAAAAAACAGCTTGATATTGTTAATTCCCTGCCAAAAGAATATGTATTCCTGAATTACCTGCGCTGTCATGATGATATTGGCTGGGGGCTCGACTATGGGACACTTATGGCTGAAGGTGCAGGAGAGCGCAGCCATAAAAAGTACCTTAATGACTATTTCCAGGGATATGCGGGCGGAAGTAACAGCAGAGGCGAACTCTATAATGCTGACCCGGTAACAGGCGATGCCAGATTCTGTGGTACTACGGCTTCAATGTGTGGCATAGAAAAGGCTGGCTTTGAGCAGGATGACGTAGCAATGGAAAGAGCTATCAGATTTGATGTGATGCTTCATGCGTATATGTTTATGCAGTCTGGTATTCCAGTAATTTACAGTGGCGATGAAATTGGACAGGTAAATGACTATTCTTATAAAGAAGACCCTGCAAAAGCTGCTGATTCCAGGTATATACACCGTGGAGCGATGAACTGGACACTGGCCGGAAATATTGCAGACCCGGATACTGTAGAAGGGAAGCTGTTTACTGCTATTGGCAGGCTTGAAAAAATACGCAAGGAAGAAAAGGCATTTGTATCATATGCGGATACCTGGACAATAGAGACATGGGACCCTTCAGTACTGTGCATAGGCAGGTATTTTGACGGAGATAAAATTATAGGGCTGTTCAATTTTAGTGAATATGACAAGACAGCATGGATTAATGAGCCAGATGGTGACTATCTGGAACTGGTTTCAGGACAAAAAATAAAGCCAGTAGAAGTAAAGATACCAGCTTATGGATTTTATTATTTGAAGCATATAACCGGATCCAGTACTACAGACAGCAGTGCAGTCTGAACTGGTATAGAAAAACAGGAGGGCATAATGAGTATTATTTTTTCAGAAAATGACAGGGTATTTACCTTGCATACGAAGAATACGACTTACCAGATGAAAGCAGATAAACATGGTTTTCTGTTGCATTTATACTATGGCCGCAGGACAGAAGGATGTATGGACTATCTGCTTACTTATGCAGACAGAGGCTTTTCAGGCAATCCATATGACGCAGGCAAAGACCGTACTTATTCGATGGATGTCCTGCCACAGGAGCTTCCCTGCCAGGGCACAGGGGATTACAGGAATCCTGCTATTGTAATAAAAAATACAGACGGCTCATATGATAGTGGTTTCCGTTACAAGGGGCATAATATATCAGAGGGCAAGTATGGTATACCTGGGCTTCCTGCTGTATATGCCAGTGGGGACGAAGCACAGACTCTTGAGATATATATGGAAGATGCAGTGACAAAAGTGCAGGTAACACTGCTTTATGGTGTACTGCCAGAGCTGGATATTATTACAAGAAGTGCTGTTATTAAAAATGCTGGTACAGGGAAAATCTATCTTGAAAAGGCACAGGCAGCATGTTTAGACTTTGTTAATGGGGATTATGACTTAATTAGTTTTTATGGACGGCATACTATGGAGCGCAATGTGCAAAGGATGCCAGTGGCACATGGAACACAGTCTGTTGGAAGCCGCAGAGGGACATCCAGCCACCAGTACAATCCAATGCTTGTCCTGGCTGGCAGTAAGACAACAGAAGATGCTGGAAGCTGTTATGCACTATCTTTTGTATACAGTGGCAGTTTTAAAGGAGAAGCAGAAAAAGACCAGTTTAACCAGACACGTGTGCTTCTTGGGCTTTCAGATGATTTATTTTCCTATCCACTGGAAGCAGATGATGTGTTTTATGTGCCAGAGGTTGTAATGTCATATAGCAGTTCAGGGCTTGCCAGGCTGTCACAGAACCTGCATATCTGTTTCCGCACACATCTGTGCCGCGGCAAGTATAAAGACTGTGTACGTCCGGTTCTTCTTAACAGCTGGGAAGCATCTTACTTTAATTTTACAGGTGAATCCATATACCAGCTTGCAAAACATGCCGCAGACCTTGGAATTGACATGCTGGTCATGGACGATGGATGGTTTGGAAAGCGTGATGATGACTACAGCGGTCTGGGAGACTGGTATGTGAATGAAGAAAAGCTTGGGGAATCTCTTGGTTCACTTATTAAGAGGATAAACAGCCTTGGCGTAAAATTTGGCATATGGTTTGAACCTGAGGGAGTTAATGAAGACAGCCAGCTATTCCGTGAGCATCCGGACTGGGCACTCACTGTTCCAGACCGTAACCCGGTAAGATCCAGATACCAGCTTGTACTGGACTTTTCCAGAAAAGAAGTAATTGACTATTTGTTTGACAAGATGTGCAGGGTTTTAGACCAGGGAAATATAGAGTATGTGAAGTGGGATATGAACCGCAGCCTGTCAGACTGTTATTCACGTGGTACAAAAGACCAGGGCAGGGTACAGTATGACTATGTGCTTGGATTGTATGATTTCTTAGAACGCCTGGCCAAAAGATATCCTGATATTCTGATTGAAGGCTGCAGCGGTGGCGGCGGGCGCTTTGATGCTGGCATGCTTTATTATGCACCACAGACCTGGTGCAGCGATAACAGTGATGCTATGGACAGGCTGTTTATCCAGTATGGGACATCATTCGGATATCCTATGTCAGCAGTAGCCGCACATGTGTCAGCAGTACCAAACCACCAGACAGGCCGTATAACACCGTTCCATACACGTGGGACTGTTGCTATGGCAGGCTCTTTTGGATATGAGTTAGACCCGGGAAAACTCTCAGAAGAAGAAAAACAGCAGATACGTGAACAGATACAAAATTATAAAAAGTATGCGCCTCTGGCACAGAACGGGCTGTACTACAGGCTGTCAGACCCATTTAGAGATGAAATTAGTGCATGGGAGTTTATTTCAGAAGATGCCTCAGAAGCTCTTGTAAGCGCAGTTATGCTTGAAATACATGGAAATATGCCAGTAAATTATGTAAGATTAAAAGGACTGGAAGCTGGCGCTATGTACTATGAAAAAGAAAGCAAAAAGACATATGCAGCAGATGCACTTATGGAAACAGGTATCCCGCTGCCTGTCCAGATGGGTGATTACCACGCTTACCAGATGTACTTTACAAAGGTATAGGACAGCCGTCCGGCTATTGCAAAAACTATATAAATTTAAAAATTGTAAATATGAAAAGGAGGCAGAACTATGGATTATATACTTTATGAGAACGGTTGTTTTGATATCTGTGGTGAAAGCATACAGCTATATGGCATATATCCGGCAATTAATGGTTCTAAAGTATCACCAGTCAGTGTATCAGTAACTGGCAATACTATGTTTTACCAGTTAGAGAATGGAAGCATGGAGCTGCGTTTTGCCAGAAATGGCGAAGATATTGAGGTTATATGCTCAGTTTGCGGATTAGATGCAGTACACGATATTGAGCCTGTATCTGGTGCCAATGTGAAAGGTACAGACCGTGTATTTATACAGGGATTTGGAATGGAAGGCCCGTCAGGATGCAGGACAGCCGGATATGAAATGCTAAAGTCGGATGGCCTGGTATCATTTTATAATGATAGTTCTGCGCTATTTATCTATGCTGTCTGTCACAGGCATTATATAAACCGCTACAGTGTCTGGAAAAACAGAAACCTGTTTGCAGATGATACAATATGCCTTTCTGGCGGCTTTAATCTTGAAAATACCGTTACAGATAATTTAGTTTTACCATCTTTTTTCTTTACTGAAGAAAAAACTCTTGCTGCTGGTCTTAAAAATTGTGCTGGAAAAATTGCGGCAGAGATGGGTGCAAGGACATCTAAGCCGCCTGTATTCCACTGGTGCAGCTGGTATTACCTGTACCAGAATTTAAGCCAGAAACTGCTTGAAGAATATCTTGATGGCTTTAAGGACGCAGAGGGGGTTAATTTCCGCTATATACAGATTGATGCTGGATATGCACCAAGTCCCGGGGACTGGCTGCTTCCAAACCACCTGTTCCCGGAAGGACTTAAAAAGGCAGCAGAGACAATTATAAATGCAGGATATGAACCAGGTGTCTGGATTGCACCGTTTATAGTGGGCGACCAGTCTGGACTCTGCAAAAACCATCCTGACTGGCTGCTTCATGACCTTGAGGGAAACCTTGTAACTGAAATCAGAAGCTATAATGAACCAAAAGTGTGGGGGAATCTGGACAGCAATTACTATGTACTGGATACGAGCCATCCGGAGGCGCTTGCATATTTAAAAGAAGTGTTCCAGACATTAAAAAAATGGGGTTTTTCAATGTACAAAACGGATTTTATGTTATGGAACATGCATGATACTTCAAAAGTACAGCGTTTTGACAGCAGCATGACATCTGTTGAAATTTTGAGGAACACATTAAAAACAATCCGTGAGGCTATAGGGGAAGAAAGTTATCTGTTAGGCTGCATTGCACCGTTTCTGCCATTTATTGGCTATGCGGACGGGATGAGGATTGCAGGGGATGTAGGTGCACAGTGGGCAGAGGACTATGGTCCTGTAAATATGATACGTGAACTTGCAGCAGATAATTACTTTAATAATATATACTGGCAGAATGACCCGGATTCAGTTTTGCTCAGGGATTTTGATATCTTTTTAAAACCGCATGAAATCAAAAGCCTTGCATTATTACAGGCACTTTCTGGAGGTGCAGTTACAACTTCAGACCCTGTACACAGAATTGGACAGGACAGAAAAGACCTGCTCCGCTTTATTATGCCAAAGACAAAGGCCTGCCCTGAGTTTCCATATCTTACAGAGGACAGGGAAGACGTGGTTCTTATACACAGGCTTAAAAAAGGAAATCTGCTGTATGCCCTGAATCCTTCAGAAAAGCCACTGGCAGTTATCTATTATTTTGAGGAACTTTTCGGGGAAAAAGAATGGCATGTACTTGAGTATGGAAAAAGTACACCAGAAAAAAACAGCTTTTATATTACAACTTTAAAACCACATGATTCTGTGCTGCTTTTCCTGACAAAAGAGCCGCTTTCAGAATGTCCTGGAAATTTATGGGATTTGGAGGAATAATATGAGTGAATGTAAAAAAACAAACTGGTGGAAAAAGGCAGTTATATACCAGATATATCCAAGAAGTTTTAAAGACAGCAATGGGGACGGAATTGGTGATTTGAACGGCATTATACAAAAGCTTGGATATTTGGAAAATCTGGGCATTGATGCGGTATGGCTCTCACCTGTATTTAAGTCCCCGCAGGATGATAACGGATATGATATATCTGATTACCAGGATATTGATCCTATGTTTGGAAGTTTAGAGGATATGGAAAACCTGATACGGGAAGCAAAAAAGCACAATATACGGATTATTATGGATTTAGTGCTGAACCACTCATCAGATGAACACTACTGGTTTAAAGAAGCAAAAAAGAGCAGAGAAAATCCATACCATGATTACTATATCTGGCGTGATGGGGAAGAAGGCATACTGCCTAATGATATGAAAGCAGGCTTTGGCGGTTCTGCATGGGAATGGGTTCCAGAATTAAAACAGTATTACTTCCACCAGTTTTCTGTAAAGCAGCCAGATTTAAACTGGGAGAATCCTAAAGTCCGCAGTGAACTTTACAGTATGATAAACTGGTGGATGAATAAAGGTGTTGGAGGATTCCGCCTTGACGTAATCGACCAGATTGCAAAAGAACCAGACAAGAACATTACAAATAATGGCCCAAAGCTGCATGAATTTATACAGGAGATGAGCAGGGAAACTTTCCAGAAAGGTGATATAGTAACAGTAGGGGAGGCATGGGGAGCAACGCCGGATATTGCAAAGATGTTTAGCAATCCAGATGGAAGTGAGCTTTCTATGGTTTTCCAGTTTGAACATATAATGCTTGATACTCAGGAAGGAAAAGAAAAGTGGGATACTGCCCCGCTGCCATTTATAAAGCTGAAAAAAGTATTAGCACATTGGCAGCAGGAATTGTACCAGTGTGGATGGAACAGCCTGTTCTGGAATAACCACGACCTGCCACGCATTGTGTCACGCTGGGGCAATGATAAAGAATACAGGGTACAGTCTGCAAAAATGCTGGCAGTACTGCTTCACGGCATGCAGGGCACTCCGTATATTTACCAGGGAGAAGAGCTTGGCATGACCAATGTGCAGTACCAGATTGAAGACTACCGTGATATAGAAACACTGAATATGTATAAAGAGCGTAAAGATAAGGGATACAGCGAAAGTGAAATTATGGATTCAATATATGCAAGAAGCCGTGATAATGCACGCACCCCGATGCAGTGGGATGATTCTGCCAACGCTGGTTTTACAGAAGGAGAACCATGGATAAAAGCTAATCCAGACTATGCAGTGATTAATGCAGCAGACCAGATTAAAGACCCAGACTCAGTATTTACATGTTATAAGACATTAATCCAGTTAAGAAAGAAATATGATGTTTTTGCCAGTGGCCGCTTTGGCCTGCTGCTTCCAGATGATGCTTCGTTTTTTGCATATACAAGAGAAAACCAGTATGAAAAGCTGTATGTTATCTGTAATTTTTATGGCAAAGATGCATTATGCCAGCTTGATGGGGACTGGGAAAACATGGAATTATTGTATGGAAATTATGAAAAAAATGGCAAAATAAATATTTACAAACCATATGAAGCCCGGATATACTATATCAAGAAATAAATTGGAGGTGGCAGATATGACAAGCCAGACACTGCGTGAAGCACGCAAATACGAAGAAGCTTCTGCTAAACTTATCACAGAAGAAAAACGGCCTTCTTTCCATCTGTCTGCGCGGACAGGCTGGATGAATGACCCGAACGGTTTTTCATTCTACAAAGGTGAGTACCATATGTTTTACCAGTACTATCCATATGATGTACAGTGGGGGCCTATGCACTGGGGACATGCAACAAGCAAAGACCTTTTGCACTGGAAGTACCTTCCTGCTGCCCTTGCGCCAGATGAGTTTTATGATATGGATGGATGTTTTTCTGGTAGTGCAATAGAGCTGCCTGATGGAAGACAGCTTCTGATGTATACAGGAGTAGTAAAGGAGCGCCAGAAAAACGGAGGCTTCTCTGAAGTACAGACACAGTGCATTGCAACCGGGGATGGCATGGATTATGAGAAATATGAAAAGAATCCGGTGTTAGATGAGCATGACTTGCCGGAAGGCTGCAGCAGGTTTGACTTCCGTGACCCGAAAATATGGCGCAGGGAGGATGGCACTTATTACTGTGTCGCAGGAAACCGCCCTGCCGATGGAAGCGGCCAGCTTTTACTGTTTACAAGCCCAGACGGATTTGAATGGAAGTACAAGAAGGTATTATGCGCCAATAACAACAGGTTTGGACTGATGTGGGAGTGCCCGGACTTTTTTAAACTGGATGGCAAGTGGGTTATACTGGCCAGCCCGCAGGACATGATGCCGCAGGGATTTGAGTACCACAATGGCAATGGAACACTGTGCCTTATTGGAAGCTTTGATGAGGAAACAGACTTTTTTACAGAAGAATACAGCCAGTCTGTTGACTATGGAATTGACTTTTATGCTCCGCAGACGGTACTGTCACCAGATGGCAGACGTATTATGATTGGATGGATGCAGAACTGGGATACTTGCAGCCTGCGTGCAGCAGGCCAGCCATGGTATGGCCAGATGAGCCTCCCGCGCGAACTGTCTGTAAAAAATGGAAGGCTGTACCAGTGGCCAGTCAGGGAACTGGAGGATATGCGTGGTGAAAAGATAGTACATGAAAATGTATGCTTTTCAGATACAATTACCCTGGATGGAATCAAAGGGCGTAAAATAGATATGGAACTGGAGATTTGTCCAGGTGATGAAGAAGAGATATACAGAAAGTTTGCAATACGTTTTGCACAGAATGATGAATACTATACTTCGCTGAGCTTCAGGCCACATGAATCAATACTTAAGATTGACAGAAAGTTTTCAGGTTCCCGCAGGGCAATAATCCATCAGAGAAGAAACCTTGTAAACAGTGATAATGGCAAATTAAAATTCAGGATGATTCTGGACAGGTTCAGTGTAGAAGTATTTGTAAATGATGGCGAAAATGTAATGTCAGCAGTTATATATACAGACTTGTCAGCAGATGGAATTGTATTTCTGGCAGATGGCAAAGTGCGCATGAACATTGTAAAATATGAATTAATCTGATACAGATACCAGGAAAATATAAGAACTGATGCCCTGAAGAATGGCAATTATGCCAGCTTCGGGGCAGTTTTTAACTTTAACAGTGATAAAAACAATGTTAAACAGTAAAGCCATATTTTACTTATTTTGTAGATTTTCCAACAGACTGCCCACAGAGAGCAGAACAATTCCACGCTGGTAGCGGTTTAGCCTGTTTGTAGATATCAAATTTTTAAAATCTTTCAGGTCTTCCTTATAAATATTTGCCCTGTATTTTCATCAAATAAACCATATTTATGCAGGAATACAAAAATTTGAAAAAACTTCACGTATAGTTTCAGGATTAGCTGTAATAGCCTTCATCAGAACACCTCTTTCGTTTTATTAATTCAGATTATTTATGGAAATTATTATAACATATTATATCTGCCTTATCTACAAGAGACTTATGTTTGATAGTGTAACTTTACCTGAGTATACGAAAGTTTAGATATATTG
>DKXQ01000002.1 GCA_002493085.1 Lachnoclostridium sp. UBA7122 | reverse complement strand
ATAGCACATTTAATTGTACGTGCTACTGTTGAAATGGCTTTAAATTGTATTCTATATTTGCTGCCTTTTTCTAATGTAATTCCAGTTTGTTTAAGTTGTACATTCCAATCTGCAGTTCCCACATTTGTAATATTATATTCTACAGCACTATTTGCAAATAAAACCTCTGCCGCACCTGGAGTTGTTACTGCTTTTACCCAATTTTCTTCGCCTTTAGAAAAATCACCATTTTTTAACATCTCGCCTGCATCTTGAGTTGCTTTTTTTAGTGAAAAACCTGATAAAGTAATTTTAGATGCAGGAGTAGCTGGTTCTATTGATTCATCATTATCTACTTTTTTCATTGAAAAATTTGATAGAGTAATAATAGATGCGGGAGTATTTTTATCATCTATCTTTCCCATAGAGATTACCATTGTTATATCACTAGCTGTATCTTTGTCTACAGTAAAATCTATAATAACATCTTTCTGTTTGTCTTTTTCTAATGCAATATCATCTCCGCCATACCAGTCATATTTGTTAGTTAACATAGCACATTTAATTGTACGTGCTGCTGTTGAAGTGGCTTTAAATTGTATTCTATATTTGCTGCCTTTTTCTAATGTAATTCCAGTTTGTTTAAGTTGCACATTCCAATCCGCAGTTCCCACATTTGTAATATTATATTTTACAGTATTATTTGCAAATGAAACCTCTGCCACACCTGGAGTTGTTACTGCTTCTACCCAATTTTTTTCACCTTCAGAAAAATTACCATTTTTTAGCATTTCTTGCCCTGCTGGCACTGTTGTTGCTCCTGGTGTTTGTGTTGGTGTTGCTGGTTCCGCTGGCTTTTCACCATCCACTTTTACAAGTGAAAAGTCTGATAAGGTAATAATAGATGCAGGAGTATCAATAGGTTTTTTTGTTGCATCATCTTTTATCTGTCCCATAGAGATAGCCATTGTTATATCACTAGCTGTATCTTTGTCTACAGTAAAATCTATAACAACATTTTTTTCTATGTCTTTTTCTAATGCAATATCAGCTCCGCCATACCAGTCATATTTGTCAGTTAACATAGCACATTTAATTGTACGTGCTGCTGTTGAAGTGGCTTTAAATGTTATTTTATATTTACTGCCTTTTTCTAATGTAATCCCAGCTTGTTTTAGCTGTACATTCCAGTCTTCAGTTCCCACATTTTTAATGTCATATTTTGCTTGTTTATCTTTAAATGAGATGTCTGCTACACCTGGATCTGTCGCTGCTCCTTCCCAATATTCTTTTTCTTTAGAGAAGTCAGGATTTTTTAGTAAGTTTACTCCTGCTGGTACTGGTGTTGGTGTTGCAACTGCTGATGCATCAATTTTTTCAAGGCTGATATCGTCGATGCATATGCGGTGTTTTTTAGTAATCTGTGTTCCGCCAACAGCTCCCATTGATATGCTCAATATGGATTTTAAATCTGTTTCATCTTTCATCTGGAATGTAACTTCATATGTCTGATAGCTGCTGCCAAGTTCTACAACCTGGGTACCAGAGTAAGGTGTCCAGTTATCATCACCGCTTCCATCCCTTTGTATAGCAAACATAAGTTTTCTTGCCATATCGGATTTAGCTTTTAATGAAAGCTTATAACACTGGTCTTTTTCCAGTTCTATATTGTTCTGTTTTAACTGGATTTTCCAGTCTGCATCGCCTGTATTGTTTATTGTAAAGTCTGCTGCATTATCTTCTATAATGCTGTCTACAACACAAGTTGCATTTGCGCTGCCTTCTACATATACTTCATATCCTGTCAGCCCTGCATTGAAGCTTCCATTTTTAATCAGGCTGTCTTCTACAAGGCGTATATCATCAAGATAGTATGTGCCAGGTTTTTCAAATTTAAAGACAATATCAGTATTAGTGGTTGCTGCTGAAGCAGTCCTGTAAGTATGTAAAGTATCTATGCTCTTACCGGCAGCAGTGCCTGTATTAAATTTATAAGCATATTCTTTTTCTTCTCCTGTAAGCTCTGCTTCAAATGTGTTTCCTGCAACTGTTACACTAATTTTATTTGAAGCTTCTCCTTCTGCTTTAAAGCTAAGCTGGTATGGATTATCTGGAAGTTCAATGCCTGTCTGTGATACTAATACTGGTTTGTCTGCTGAGGCATCTTCCGGCATAACTACTTTTAACTTTCTGATATTATCTGTATTAGTTACTGATATTTCTGCCCCTGCATCATTTGTGATTTCCCAGTATCCTTTGCGGTCTTTTCCTTCCTGGAAACCTCCGTTATAGATATAATTTCCATCAGCACGTACAGTCTTTTTATTTAATTCATCTTCTGTCATCTGATATGTCTTTTTAATAGAGACATTGCTTATATGCACGCCAGCTGTAGAGCCAGCAAGACCAAGGTTATATTCCAGCCTGGCATTGGCATCATCATTATCTGTCATTGTAAATTCATATTCATATGTCTTTTTTACAGTAGTTAATTCTACTGGTGTATCTGCAAAGTAACGCTTATATCCACGGTCTGGCGCTGAAACACCTATTTTCATTGTTCTTTCTTCACCGGCATATGCATCAAACTTTATTTTATATTTTCCGCCTTTCT
>DKXQ01000271.1 GCA_002493085.1 Lachnoclostridium sp. UBA7122 | reverse complement strand
GGTGCTATACAAAGAAAAAGAGGATTATTATATTTTTCAACCGCATTTCTATATAAAGAAGGTGAAATATCTAATTATTCTACAACTTTTGTAATGTTTTTTATTCTTTCTTATACAATCACTTTATTCTCCTTTTGTTATTAGCACTCTTTATTGTTGAGTGCTAACGCTTGTATAAGAATACACCATTATATTTCCTTTGTCAACCACAAAACCTGCAAGGATAAAATTAAGGTGCTAAGCAAAGATCCATGATAATAGAAGTCACTCCCAAAGTATCAGAGCACACTAAAAAACCAATTACAATAACAACAAACCAATTAAAGGCAGCCTGCCTAGAAAAACAAGAACGACAATATCTTGCAGGGGAAGCCTTGCTTCTTGGTTATGGTGGCATATCATTAATTAGCCGGATTACAGGAGTGTCAATCAACACAATCCGTCATGGAATAGCAGAGCTTAAACAGGGAGATATTTATGAGTGTGGTGTTCATGACAGAATAGAAGGTGCTGGAAGACCCAAATTTACTGATACAAATAACAATATTTTAGAAATAGTAGAGGAAATCGTCAGTGGAGCAACTTATGGAACTCCTACTAAAGTTCTTGTCTGGACTACACCCAGCTTACGAAAAATCAGCGAAATTCTTGAAAATAATTATCATATTAAGGTAAGTCATACTACAGTAGGTAAAGTACTGAAACTTCTAGGATACAGCCGGCAATGTAACAAAAAAATGAAACAGGCTGGAAATCCAGCACCAGACAGAAATGAACAGTTTGAATATATAAATGCCAAGGCACAGGAATTCATAGATGCAGGTGAACCAGTGATATCAGTTGATACAAGGAAAAAGGAAAATATAGGGAATTTTAAAAATGCTGGTACTGAATATCGTAAATATAAAGACCCACGTATGGGGAGAAAACTGCTGTTTTCCATATTCATAAATAAAAATGAGGCAATGAATAGCAATGGAACACTTTGTACTGATATGCATGGCGTTTTCCTCCTATAAAGCATTGCACCATAAATATATCATGTTGTAAATCTTGACACTACACATTCCGTCTATTATAATTGTGTAAATCTAAAAATTACAGGAGGATTATATATGGATGTTTTACAGATTATTTTCAGCCCAACTGGAGGAACTAAACAGGTTACAGATACTATAACAAAAGAATGGGGAATGTCAGCCAGCGAAATTGATTTGACTAATGCAGAAACCAATTATGCTGCACTTAACCTGAAAAAAGATAACATTGCGGTTATTGCAGTCCCCTCTTATGGCGGACGTGTTCCACATCTTGCAGCCCAAAGAATTTCAAAAATACGTGGAAACCAGGCACAATGTGTTATTGTCTGTGTATATGGAAACAGGGCATATGAGGACACTTTGATTGAATTGGGCAATATTGCAGAAAAAAGTGGTTTCAAAGTAATTGCTGCGGTTGCTGCTATTGCAGAACATTCTATTATGCATCAGTATGCAGCAGGAAGACCTGATAGTAAAGATAAGCAGGAATTGCAAAATTTTGCTAGAAAAATTTTGGAAAAATTAAACAGCCATGTGGCAGAAACTCCTAAAATACAAATTCCGGGAAACTATCCATATAAGAAAGCAGATGGAGCAGGTTTAGTGCCAAAAGCTGGCAATAAATGCACAAATTGTGGGATATGTGCTGAAAAATGTCCAGCACAGGCAATAAGTAAGGAAAATTTAAAAGCTACAGACAGCAAGAAGTGTATTTCATGTATGCGTTGTGTTGTACAATGTCCCCAGTCAGCCCGTAAAGTAAATAGTGCTATGGTTCAGGTTGCCGCATTAGCAATGAAAAAGGTCTGTTCAATAAGAAAAGAGAACGAGTTGTATATCTAAAATTAAACAAACTATTTTTTACAAAAATTCCCAGGTAAATTTATACTATCTTTAAATAAATTTTAGATTGATTACTTTGGAAGGTAATGATATAATTGTGCCATTATACTAAATATGGAATTAGAATAGAAACAATAGACATAATAGGCAGATACATAAAAGTAATATTTTGAAAGGAGGTATACGCAAGAGAAACCAAGCAAAATATCTAATAAAAGGATATCTGACAGAGATAAGAAAACAGGCTGTGTGGGAGTACGCAATTTTTTTTCCCCCCCCTTGCCACTTCACAGCCTAAAGGCAGTGGGTTTCCTTGCTGATTTATTATGAAAAAAATATTTACAAAAAGCCTTTGTATTTGCATGGCAGTAGCATTACTGATTAATATTGCTGTCGTAGCTTTCATACAAATGCTGGTGTCTGGGCAGAACCATACTGCAGATAGTTATGAAAGTCTGGAATCCATAAAAGAAAAACTTATGGAAAATGACGAAGTTATTGCTAAACTGACGGAGACACTGGGAGAGGATAACCTTTCTAAAACCCGTGCTTTTGCGGATTTGATTGCTTCAGATAAAGATATACTTAAAGATACCAGCAGGTTACAGGAAGTCCAGAAACGGCTTATGGTAGACGAATTACATGTAATAGATAAAGATGGTATTATTACACATAGTAATATTGAATCTTATGTAGGCTTTGATATGAAAAGCGGTGAACAGTCTGCAGCATTTATGCCAATTGTAGATGACCCATCGGTTGAAATTGTCCAGCCACCAGAGAAAAATGCTTCAAAAGGCATTATGATGCAGTATATCGGGGTGGCAAGAAAAGATGCCCCAGGGTTTGTGCAGGTAGGTATCCGTCCCGAAGTATTGGAAAATATGCTTGAAGGAACACAGATTGATATTGTTTTAAAAGGAATTAAGTTTTCTGACAATGGATATATTTATGCTGTAGACGCATCTACAGGTGAAATTTTGTCTTATCCAGATTCAGGGCTTGTTGGAACTTCAGCACAGGACGCAGGCATACCACTGGAAGAGGGAAAGGGTTCTGCCACATTTAATGGAGTAAAGGGCAAATATGTTTCACAAGAATACAATGGAATGTATATAGGTACATATATTTCTACAGCAGAGTATTACAGGGAACAGGTCGTCCAGACATTAGTTATAGCATTGAGCAGTTTTATTATATTTTCTGTGTTGTTGTATTCTATTAACAGGCTTCTGGACCATAAAATTGTAAACGGCATACAAAATATTAATGCATCTGTGAAAAAATTATCAGAAGGTGATTTTGGAATATCTGTAAATGAAAACAGCACTCCTGAATTTTCAACTTTAAGCAGCAGTGTAAACAAAATGGTAGAATCTATCTGCCAGAGCATCAAGGAGAATGAAGTCCTGATTGCCAGGCAGAAAGAAGATATGGCCAATAACCTGCATCTTATTGAAAATATAAAAAAAGTCTGTGCAAATCTGAATGGGGTGTCACAGGAAACACTATCTACAGCAGATGCTATCCAGAATGGTACCAATGAACAGGAAGATGCTGTTAAAAATCTTAGCCAGGTTATGGATAATCTTGTACAGGAACTTAATAAAAGTGCAGATGGTTCTAAAAATGCTGCTGCAGCAGCAATGCTTGCGGCACAGAAAATTGAAACAACAGGCATGCAGATGAAATCACTGGAAGAAGCCATTAATAAAATCAGTGATATGTCTGCTGAAATTGGTGAAATTATTGGTGAAATTAATTCTATTGCCCAACAGACAAATATGCTTTCACTAAATGCATCAATTGAAGCCGCCAGAGTTGGGGAATCAGGCAAGGGCTTTGCTGTAGTTGCGACACAGGTTGGCGCTCTTGCAACAAGAAGTGCACAGGCGGCAAAACAGACCAGCCAGCTAATTACTAATTCCATCAATGCAGTGGAAGAAGGCCGGGTACTTACAAAAAAGACAACAGAGGAATTTGCTGCTGTCGTGGCAGAAATTGAAGATGCAAGCCACAGTGTAAAAGAAATAACCAGCATGGTAAAACACAATGTGGATACAGTAAGCCAGGCAGTAGAGGGACTGGATGTAATTGCTGACGTAGTTGGCAAAAACATTGAAATTTCCAGAAACAGCAAAGCCGCCTCTGAGCATATGGCTGAAGAAGCAGGCAAACTTCTGGAACTTGTAGAATAATAGTATTATAGGAGGATTAATATGGCATTAACAGAGTATTTCAGAAGTATTGTTGAACAGGACAGATGTGCGGTTGTTATTTGTAATATAGAACATGAAATTATTTATATGAATCCTGCTGCCATATTAAGATATGCTAAAAGTGGTGGCGCAGGACTTATAGGAACAAGTATCTTAAATTGCCATAATATAAAATCACAGGATAAAATAAAAAATATAGTTTCATGGTTTCAGAAAAGTACAGAGAATAATATAATACATACTTTTTACAATGAAAAAGAAAATAAAGATGTATACATGGTTGCACTGCGTGATGAATCTAAAAAACTTATTGGGTACTATGAAAAACATGAGTACAGGGATATAGAGAAAAAAACGGCACAGAAATTATAAATTTAATTGACTTGACAAACAAAACATGGTTTGTTAGAATACTTATATCTTATATGAGAGAGGTGGAAAAATGAGAATATAATTTACTTTGGATTGCATGTATATTTTTGGTATATAAAATTGATATATACTATTTTATCATGCTGCCAGAAGTAAATTATATCTCTACAACCTCTCTTTTTTTGTGCAGAAATATATTGCTGGCAGTACCAGTATCTCCCAAATTATAAGGTTGTTGTATATAATTTCAACTATCTGGCAGCAGATAGTTCTTTTTTAAAGGGAGGAATAATATGGCACAAATTAATGTAAATAATTTAACTTTTTCTTATGAAGAAAGCTTTGACAATATATTTGATAATGTATCTTTTTCTATTGATACAAACTGGAAACTAGGTTTTATAGGACGGAACGGAAAAGGGAAAACAACATTTTTAAATCTGCTGCTTGGAAAGTACCAATATAGTGGCTCTATTATTACCCAGACAGTTTTTGATTATTTTCCATATTGTATTACACAGAAACAGATGCAGATGCCAGCAGCAGAATTTATAGATGAAATTAAAAATCAATGTGAACTGTGGCGTGTGGTACGTGAATTGGAGCAATTATGTGGGAATACAGAAATTTTATATAGGAATTTTTGTACATTAAGCCTTGGAGAACGCACTAAAATTTTACTGGCTGTTTTGTTTTCTGGAGAGAATGATTTTTTGCTTATTGATGAGCCAACAAACCATCTGGACCAGAAATCCAGGGAAAATGTTAAAGCGTATTTGTCTTTAAAGAAAGGATTTATCCTTGTATCACATGACAGGGATTTACTGGATTCGTGTATAGACCATGTCCTTGTATTAAACAGGCAGACAATTGAAATACAAAGTGGTAATTTTTCAACCTGGTGGGAAAATAAACAACGCAAAGACCAATTTGCAAAAATGGAAAATGAAAAACACCTAAAAGAAATAAATAAACTAAAACAGGCAGCAGCACAAATTTCCAGATGGGCTGATAAAAATGAAAGTACGAAAATAGGGTTTGACCCTGTAAAAGAGCCAGACAGATGTACTGGTACACGTGCTTATATTGGAGCAAAGACAAAGAAAATGCAAAGCCGGGTAAAGCAGATAGAAACGCGTATTGCCCGGGAAATAGAGGAAAAAGAGGGGCTTTTGCTGGATTTGGAAAGAATATCCAGTTTAAAAATTATGCCGCTTGCTCATCATAAAGAAACACTTGTACACATAAAGGATTACTCTGTAAAATATAAAGGTAATAAAGAACCAGTCTTTGCAAATATTGCTTTTGACATAAAAAAGGGCAGCAGAATAGCTTTGCATGGAGAAAATGGCTGTGGGAAATCCACTCTTATAAAAATGGTTTTACAAAAGTCTGGTTTTACAAATACTAATATGCCTGTTACTGAATCCGGAATATCTGAAACTGCTTCTGGGCTTGTGGTTTCATATGTCAGCCAGGATACATCAATGCTTAAAGGCAATATCCAGGAGTTTTGCATAAAACAAAATCTGGATAAAAGTTTATTCTTCTCAATACTCAGGCAGCTTGGCATGGAACGGACACAGTTTGTAAAAGAAATTGGGGATTATTCGGAAGGACAGAAAAAGAAATTGCTGCTTGCTGCAAGTCTGCTTATGCCAGCACATCTGTATATATGGGATGAACCTTTAAATTATATTGACGTATTTTCGAGGATGCAGATTGAAAATCTGATATCAGAATACAAACCAACGATGTTGTTTGTAGAGCATGATAAAGTCTTCCGTGAAAAAATAGCAACAACAATAATTAAATTATAAACTGGATAAACCTGGTCTGCCAACTGTAAAGCCCCACAGATATCTGTCTGTCTTGACACAAAAATATACATTCCGTATAATATCAGAAAAGGAAAGAGAGGGCATAAAGTGAAAAATTATTCTGAAAATGCAGCCAGACAGTACCATATACAAGTATCAGAAGGTGAGACAGGGCGCTATGTGATTATGCCAGGAGACCCTGGAAGATGTGAAAAAATAGCACAGTACATGGATAATCCAGTTAAAATAGCAGGCAACCGGGAATATGTTACGTATACAGGAACTATAGACGGGGTAAAAGCCAGTGTAACTTCTACTGGGATTGGAGGTCCTTCAGCAGCTATTGCAATGGAGGAATTGTACAGATGTGGTTCTGATACGTTTATCCGTATTGGGACGTGTGGCGGTATGCAGCCACACGTAAAGAGTGGTGATATAGTGATAGCTTCCGGGGCTGTCCGCATGGAGGGGACAAGCAGGGAGTATGCACCATTAGAGTTTCCGGCTGTGCCGGATTTGTCTGTGGTAAATGCACTGGCAGCAGCCGCAAAGAAAAAAGGATTTGCCTATCATACAGGTGTAGTACAGAGCAAAGATTCGTTTTATGGGCAGCATGAGCCAGAGACAAAACCTGTAAGCTATGAACTTGCCAGTAAATGGGAGGCATGGAAAAGGCTTGGCTGTCTGGCTTCTGAGATGGAATCAGCTGCATTATTTATAGTTGCAAGCTATCTGAATGTGAGGGCAGGAGCGTGTTTTCTTGTAATGGCAAACCAGGAAAGGGAAAAAAACGGGCTTGAAAATCCAGTTGTGCACAATACAGATATGGCAGTACAGACTGCAGTTGAAGCTGTGCGCATGTTAATTCAGGAAGACCAGAAAAACTAAGTGGAGGCATATTATGAATGAACAGCTTGTGGCACATATGATTGAAGCTGCAATAGCACAGCTTAAGTTTTCTTATGCACCATATTCTGAATTTAAAGTTGGGGCATCACTGCTTGCAGGCAGTGGAAAGATTTATACAGGCTGCAATATAGAAAATGCTGCATATACACCGTCAAACTGTGCAGAGCGGACAGCTTTTTTTAAAGCAGTAAGTGAGGGTGAAAGAAAATTTCATGCAATATGCATAGCTGGAGGCAAAGATGGTATTCTGACAGAATATACAGCTCCCTGTGGTGTGTGCCGCCAGGTTATGATGGAATTTTGTTCACCAGATACATTTAAGGTTATACTTGCAATTAGTAAAGAACAGTACAAAATATATACATTAAATGAGATGCTGCCATTTGGGTTTGGACCGGCAAATCTTGTATAAATGGAAGAGATGATAAAGGATGGAACAGACAGGTAATAGTGTAAAAAAAGAAAATCCATTAGGAACCTCACCAGTAGACAGGCTTTTAGTAAAGTTTGCAGTACCAAGCATTATAGCAATGCTTGTAAGTGCGCTCTATAATATTGTAGACCAGTTTTTCATAGGAAGGAGCGTTGGCAATCTTGGCAATGCTGCTACTAATATAGCTTTTCCACTGTCAATTACGTGTATTGCCATTGCGCTTCTTTTTGGCATAGGTGGCGCTTCAGCCTTTAACCTTGCAATGGGAGCAGGCGATGAAAAAACAGCGGCACATTATATAGGCAATTCTTCAGTTATGCTTTTTTGGCTGGGAACATTACTGTGCATATTTACCCAGATATTTATGAGGCCAATGCTTAAGTTTTTTGGCTCACCATCAGATGTAATGGATTACGCAGTAGTATATACAAGAATTACATCTATAGGTTTTCCATTTCTTATATTTACTACAGGCGGAGGACATCTTATAAGGGCTGATGGAAGCCCGGTTATGACAATGGTCTGCAATATGACAGGTGCAGTTATTAACACAATCCTTGATGCAATATTTGTCTTTGGGTTTAAAATGGGTATGGCAGGGGCTGCACTTGCAACAATAACCGGGCAGATAGTTTCAGCAGCAATAGTTCTTGTATATCTGGCACATTATAAAACTGTAAAATTAGGCAGAAGGCATTTAATAATAAAAGGAACATATATATCAAGGATTGTTTCGCTTGGCGCTTCGCCTTTCAGTAACCAGATGGCAATGATGATAGTCCAGATTGTAATGAATAAATCTTTAAAATACTATGGCTCACTGTCTGTATATGGTGAAGCAATTCCAATAGCATGTGCAGGCATAATAACAAAAGCCAGCCAGGTGTTTTTTTCATTTTTGATAGGTATTTCACAAGGGCTGCAGCCTATTGCAAGTTTTAATTATGGGGCTAAAAAGTATAACAGGGTTAAAAAAGTATATTTAAGAGCTATATCATATGGTGCAGTCTTATCTATAATAGCATTTTTTATGTTCCAGATGTTTCCAAGAAATATAATGGCAGTATTTGGTGATGGCAGTGAAGAGTATTTTAATTTTGCTGTTAATTATTTTAGGATATTTTTGTTTTTTACTTTTTTAAACTTTATGCAGCCAATTACATCAAACTTCTTTACAGCAATAGGAAAGCCCAGGAGAGGTGTTTTTCTTTCACTTACAAGACAGATAATATTCCTGCTGCCGCTGCTTTTAATACTTCCACTTATTATGGGGATTGATGGTATTATGTATGCGGGACCTGTAGCCGACTGCATGGCTGGAATAGTTTCTATAGTAATGGTGCTTAGGGAATTAAAAAATCCAAGATACAAATCCACTTATTGACGTGGCACAGCAAAGCAGCCAGGACCCTCACTTATCAGGGACCTGGCTCTTTTGTTCTAAAAAACAAATTGTGAAGAGGACTTGCTTGTTAAGATTAAACAGATTCCAAAGCTTTATTTAATTCTTCTGTGCCTTGAAGTACAAATTTACCATTTTCTATAATTTTTACACATGAGCCATCACTTTTGTGGACTGTGATATCACCAAGTTCATTATATGGTATGGTTATATCAGTATGGCAGTTAAAATATGCATGTGCGCTGTCTGTGCTGCGCAGCCTTGAGTAGTCATTTTCTTTGCATTTCATCTCTTTCCCATCAGGGTTATATGTGTGCATTTCTTCTTCGTGTGAAAAGCATGTATCACCTATTGCAAAGTGCGGGCCTGTCTTTTCTGTTATCAGTATTGGAAGCAGATTTGATATATTGTATTTCTGTCCCATCTGGTATGCAGTAGTATTTGTGCCAATTGCAAATTCCCCCATTGGAAGTGTTTCATGCTGGAATAAAAGATTTTCTTTAATATATTTTTTATTTGCTTCTTTTGATGCAAAGTTTTTGCATGAATAATCTGTAATAATGCCATCTTTAAACTGCAGTTTTAAGTCAATATATTCAAGACCGTTAAGATAAATTGAAACTGCATGTAAAATGCCGTTTGTTCCTTTTAATTCTGGTGAGGTAAATACTTCTCCAAGAGGTATATTTACATCAGCGAGGCAGTTTTCAAACCTGGTTTCCTTTTCAGGATTGTCTAAATCCTGTAGTGCAATGGTTATATTGGTAATGTTTTTATTGCGGCCTGTAACAGTCACATATTCACCAGTATCCAGTGCATTGATAATACAGGTTTGGATTTTTTCATACATATCTGGATCCAATGTATTTACTTTTATAGTATCCCTGAAAATTTTTCTATAATTTTTGCCAATTTCAGGCACAGGATATGCTATTATAGTAAAACTAACTGTATCACCTGGTATAAATTCATTGGAAAGAAGTGCCATTTCTGATTTATAACTAATATGCTGTTCCTGCTGTTTTTTGCTAAAACGTGCTGCTGTCTTTTTTTCCAGCGGCATAAAGTTTTTTTCTCCAAATGTTTCAATAACAGCAGGACCAGCATATGCAGATGCAAGCTGTTCCATATTTTTATAAGCAATGCGCTGTGCATCAATACGGCGGTCTGCAAGTGCTTTATCAAATATAACAGATTCGTCCATGCGGTGGTCATAGTCATACTGTTTATTGGCGCTGCCGCCATAGTAGCCGGTCTTTCCATGTGCAGAACGGTATATAAGGCTTGTAGCAGCCCTGTAAATACAAGGTTCTAACCCCATTTCTTTAAATTGCAGCACTGCTTCACGCACAATCCGCTCAAATCCAAGTGTATAGCGTATATTCACAGTTTTTTTCTTTGATAAATCAATATTATATGCTTCAAAGCCTTTTTTATAACCTCCTGTAAATGTTGCCGCCATGCTTTTTATCTGGTCTTCAGGCAGTATGCTTAGATACTCTGCTGTCTTATATTCATTGTCAGAGATATATTCGCCAAAAAGATACAGGTACGATGGATTAGAAAGTTTTGAACCCATAATAATATCTGTGGCAAATGACATCTCAGGATTTAAAAGTGCACGCGTCCTGTCAGATGCAAAGATATCTGCATAGTCAAAAAAGTGGTAGTAAATTGCACTCTTGACCCCGCTGCCTGTGCAGTTATCTTCTGCCAGATTGTATACTTCAATAAATAACTCAAAGTATATAGTGAGATAAAAAAGGCGTTCTTCAAATGCATATGTGATACATCCCCGCAGTTCTGTGTACAGTACACAGAGCAGCCTGCCCATTTCCTCCCCAAACCTGCCTGCGGCAAAATCAGGGTTTGCATAACTTTTTTCATAGTTGTTGCCAGTGATATCTTCATAAAGTAACTTGTTCAGGTAATGCAGCCCGTCAATAGTCATTTTGTGTATTTCACCTGAACTTACAAGCCTGTATGCTTCGCATACTTGTAAAAGAAACCCTGATATTTTCTGGAAGTACGCAGCCATCTCTTTTGAAAGCCCAGGATTTCTGGAGCTGGTTTCTTGATTTATGTTTCTGATACGTTCTGATGCAAGCTGGAATCTTTCAGAATATATTTCATTTTCATGTATTATATACTGGTTATTTGTCATATATATTAGTCCTTTCACAAGTTTATAGAATTTCTTTTGAAATTGTATCAAAAATGTTTTTAAGCCTGTCCCGGCAAGTGTGTAATGCAGAAACTTTATTATATGCATTTTGCGCAATTTTATTTCTTATGCTGTCATGCGACAGGTAAAACCCGGCTTTGTCTGTAAGTTCATCAGAATCTTCAAATATAACAATATCCTTTCCAGGTTCAAAGTAGTCCAGAAGCTCAATCCGGTAATCTGTCATAAGAAAACCGCCACAGTTTAATATATCCCATACACGCAGCGGTATGCCTGTCTTGATGTTGGGAATAGTCATATTGAGGTTTATCCTGCTCTGGTGGAATATAAAAGGTGCCTGTGTATGGTAATCTGCACTTTCATGGCACTTTACAAATGGCAGTGTATCTGTAATGCTGTCAGTAAAAAGGTGCAGGAAACATCTGCGGTTATTAAATTTATTCCTGTTTAAATATACTGAAAGCCTGTTAAGATAAAGAATTCTTTGCATGGATGCCGCTTTAAATCCAAGCACAGTTGTTGAAAAAAGCGTGCGTATATCTGCAAATGAATCTGGTGATTGATGGTAGTCAGTCATTTCTTCAAGCAGCATACATATATCAGTAGTAAGAAGTTTTTCAAGAATATTTCCGCCTGATACCTGTAACTGTGCATAAAGCGCACCATCAAAGTATCCACATAAGTAGTCAGGCAGTCCTGGCGCAATATCATCAAATGAATTTTTTTCATACAGACTGCCTATAAATGATATGTCATACTTAAATGATGGTGCAGAAGCACAAAAATCCATATCTGTGCCAGATGCAAGAGGAAGATGGTATATATGCCCTACTCCAAGATTTTTAAATTCCTCATAGTTAGAATAATCAAATGTAAATATAAAATTTGTTTCATAAAACACTGAATTATTATACATTGCAAGCAGCGGACTGTCACAGTTCCAGCACACATATGGGATTAAAGCTTCGTGACATGCCTGTGCAAGTACTGGAAAATAATTAATGGAAAATAGTAAGTCATATCTGTGGCATCTTAATCTGTCAATAAGTTTTTGTGTGTATTCTGTATCCTTTTCAATACTGCCAGGTTTTTGTGTATATAAAGTTATACTGTGTCCAAAAGCTGCAATAGTATTTTCAACAGACTTCTGGTTATAAGAGTTCCAATGGTATATTAATATTTTCATAACACAGATTGTAACATATCCAGTTCTCTACGTCTATATTTTAATGAAAATAGATAGTGTAACGTTACTATTGATGATTACTATGCCATCAGTTACTGCCAGATATTGGTGTTGGTAAAATGCAAAATAAGAGGGCAATTTACCAACATTTTTACCAATATTGAGTGCTTTAATATGCCAGAATATGCCATCTTATGGCAAAACATACAAAAAGAACAGATAACCAACAAACCTTGGTTTTATAAAGAAAACCAACAGTTTTAAGGAGATTAAAATAGATGATTAAGATATTATTCATATGCCACGGCAGCACGGCGGGTAGTCGGGAATTGGCGGCAGTTATCGGGCAAAACGGGGCAGAACGGGGCAAATCGTGGCAATAGGGATAGTGGGGTACTACGGTTTTACTACGAATGAGAGAACTTAAAATTGAAAGTGTGGAAAAGGGTATATTTTATAAAACTGCTGTAAAATCAAATTGGGTTTCACAGCAGCTTTTAAGTTTGTCTAAGTGCATGGAAGATAAATCTTTATGTATTTTTGGATAAATCCATATAAAGAGTGGCTTCCTGAAAAATTCGCTCTACTTCAGATGATACTTTTGTATTATCTGGCTCTTCTTTATTTTCGTTATATCTACGCATTATAATTTGTCAAAGTAAACATAAGCCTTTGTTTTAATATATAATCTTTTATGGAAACAGCAGGCAGCAGGCTTTCATTACTTTCAAACTTAAGAAACACCCATGCATACCAATCAGGAATATCAGGCAGCTTTGTATCCTGATTCACTCTGCTCCAAATCTTTTTTGCAAATAACCCTTTTTCTTCAGGTGTCAATAAATCTACTGATATTTCCTCAAATTCAAGTTCATCTTTAAAATCAAAATCATTCACATTAAACATGTACTCTGCTAACTTGCGCATATTGTCTTTTTCAAATATATTATTGCGCAATTCATCTTCTCTTAAATTAAAATAGTCATTTGATTTACTTTTTGCAGAATTTTCATAATTCGCTATAAAATTACCTGCTTCAACAAAAATTTCTATCCAATTATTATAATCCATACCCTTATTAAATAAATTGCATAAAACTTCTTTTGGTCCTAATGAACCTCTATGTTCACATTGACTTGGTGTTCTGAATATGCTTGAAATATAGAAATTTTTTTAGTATAATGAAGCGGTAGCAGTATAGAAACTAAAAAAATCCATCCACATATTTTACATAGAGAGGCGGTAGAAACTGTTGAAAGCAGATACAATTACAAAAGATTATGTAAAAGATGCCAGTATCTTTGCTGATATTTTCAATTATTACATTTATGGAGGACGGCAAGTCATTCTGCCAGAGCAGCTTGCAGAACGTGATTCCGCTAAAATGGCACTGCCATATGGCACAGATGGTGCAGTAGTTCCAGTTCAAAAATTTCGTGATGTGCAGAAACTATATGCTGCAATGACGGATGGAAAAGTGGAGTATGTGCTTTATGGTGCAGAAAATCAGTCAGAAATTCATTACGCAATGGCTGTGAAAAACAATTTGTATGATGCACTGGAATATGCAGGACAGGTAGAAGAGGCGGCAAAATCACATCGAAAGAAAATGAAGCGGAAAAAAGAACAGGAAGAAACATTAACTGATGAAAATAAAAAAACTCCTAACACAGGTGAATTTTTAAGTGGCTTTTGGAAAGAAGATAGACTAATACCTTCCATCACAGTAACTATATTTTTCGGTTCAGAAGAGTGGGATGGGCCGTTAAGCCTGTTTGATATGATGGATGTGTCAGACCCAGAGGTGCTTGCCTGTATGGACAATTACCATGTGCGGCTGATTGCCCCAGCGCAGATGTCAGATGATGAGATTATGAAGTTCCAGTCCAGCCTGCGGGAGGTCATGCTGTTCATCAAGTATTCGAAAGACAAGGAAAATTTAAGCAGGGTACTGGCGGCCAATGAAAAGCGTTTCCGGGAAGTGGAGCGCAGGGCGGCAGACGTGATTGAAGCGATTACAAATTCGGGCATAAAATATGATGAAAAAGACGAGGTGGTTAATGTGTGCCAGGCGATTCAGGAAATTCGGATGGAAGAACGGAAAATGGGCGAGCAGGACGGCGAATTGAAAAAAGCAAGGGAAACAGCAAGAAAATTGCACAAAATGGGGCTTGATACGGAGAAGATTGCCCAGGCGGTTGGTTACGCTACGGAAACTGTAAAGGGTTGGCTTGGGCTTGAAGCGTAATGCATAGTTATGTGTTGGTACTCCTAAAAAATATTTAACAGCGGCCTAGGCGGCTATCTTAAATTGATGCCATAGGAATTTTTGAAAATTTAACAATGTTTATAGATTAAAGAGGACAAGAGGATGAAAGGATCTTGTGGAGCAATACCATTATGGAATCAAAGCTTATAAATGAAATTTATAGGAAATTTTACGAAAATCCTTTAAATCAGATAGTCAATACAGAAAATCCATTAGAGTCCTTTTTAACCCTTTTCAGCAAGAAGTCCCCCACCTCTAAGGTGGTGGGATGAATTCAGGATAACCTCATAAAATAAA
>DKXQ01000117.1:2448-15189 GCA_002493085.1 Lachnoclostridium sp. UBA7122 | reverse complement strand
TTTGCGGAAGTGCTGGAATTGGCAGACAGGCATGATTCAGGTTCATGTGTTGGCAACGACGTGTGGGTTCAAGTCCCATCTTCCGCATTGAATAAGGAAACTTTGCGAATGGTTGGGTTTCCTTATTTGTCATTCTATAATTTCTTAAAAGCAATCTATCAGTTTTTATAACTATCATCTAATTAAAGTTACACTATCTTTTACTTTACTTTCCATGAAATAAAAGTTATAATAGATAAATATGTGGGAGAATAAAATTAAGGAGTGTAAATTATGCCAGTATGGAAGGCTTTAATACTCGGTCTGGTACAGGGTCTTGCCGAGTTTCTGCCAGTCAGCAGCTCAGGGCATCTTATAATTATCAAGCAGGTACTTGGAGTGGATTTGGGAAGCGGTGGGATGTTTTTTGATGTAATGCTTCATTTTGGTACACTTGTTGCCATATTTGCTGTATTCTGGAAAGACATCAGGATGCTTATAGTTGAGGGCATACATATTTTTGTTGATATCTTTGCCAATGCTGGTATATTTTTTGCAAGGATTGTCCACCGTGATAAAACATATAGATACGTAATTAGAAGTTCATACCGCAAGTTTGTGCTGCTTATTATTATATCTACTATACCTACAGCTATAATAGGGCTGTTGTTGTCAGATATAATTGAAGCTGCTAATAGCATGATAATAGTTCCAGGCATATGCCTTTTTATTACAGCGGTATTTCTGTTTATTGCTGATTTTATTGATGCTGGTGATAAAACACCAAAGGAAGCTTCATATATAGGTGCAGGAATGATAGGAATAGCCCAGGGACTTGCAACAATGCCTGGAATTTCGCGTTCAGGAACTACTATAACAGCATGTCTGTTATGTGGGTTTGACAAGAAATTTGCAGTGAAATATTCATTTATAATGTCAATACCCGCAGTACTTGGAGCAGTTGTTTTAGAATTAAAAGATTTTACACCTGATACTATTGTCAGCAAAGATATTCCAGGCTGCATTATAGCTACTGTTGTAGCTGCTGTAACAGGTTATTTATCAATATGTTTTATGATGTCACTTGTAAGTGGCAAAAAATATAAATATTTTGCAGTTTATTGTATAATAGCAGGCGGAATTGCAGTTGGATATCACTTTTTAGGGCAATAAGAATTTTTTAAAACTTGAAAAGGAGAGTTGGCAAAATGTCGGCAGCAAATAGTTCTACTGCTACTAAAGCAAAAAACAGTGAAAGAAGTACCAGCAGGAGCAGAAGTGTGCCAAAAACTAAAGCTGAAAAGGAGAAGATACGGGAACGTAAGATTGCAGACGTTAATGAATACAACGACAGAAAAGCATTTGAAATGGTAGTAACGCTTATTGTAATGCTTATCTTTGCCCTGTTTTTATATCTGGGCTATTTTGGACTTGGAGGACTTGTAGGAAAAGTCTTTGGCGGACTGCTTTTTGGTTTTTTTGGATGGAGTGCATGGATTGTGCCTGCTGGAGCAATTTTAGGATATGTTTTTATATTAGCCAACCGTGGTGACAGGCGTGTGCTAAGGAAACTTTTAAGTTTTATATCAGCAGTATGTATGCTTCTTGGAGTTTCTGACCTGTTGTTTAATGAAGAGATAATATCTGAGTATTATACAAGTAACCATGTGCTGCATAAAAATTATTTTGAATGTATGAATCTTACATTTGACAATATTATGAATGGCGGAAAAGGTAATGCAGGTATAATTGGAAGATTTATAAGTACTGTTTTTTCAAAAGTTACAGGTGAAACTGCTGCCATAGTAATAATGATTGCGTTGTTTGTTTTGTGTCTGTTTATTTTTTATGGAATTGAACTTATGGCAGTCCTGCGCAAAAGAAATACTTATAAGCAGGTGATGGAAGATACATATGAGGAGATAAGACGTGAGGAACATTACAATAAACCCTCGTACCGTGTAACTGCACCACCGGCACCAAAATACAGGCAGACGCGCAGTCCTGCTGTCATGCAGTCAATAAACCTTACTGAGATGAACCAGACACTGGACAGAATGGAAGAAAAAGCGCTTAAGAAAGCGCTTGACAAAAGTGCTTTAGAAGAGATAGTTGCTGATAATGAAACAGGTAAGACAGTAATTAAAAAAGCTATCAAGAATGATGTTAAAGATATAACTGCCAGAAAGAGTATAAGCAGGCCGCCAGAATCTATGTCTGGTTATAACAGCCAGAAAAATACTGTACAGAGCAGTTATAATATATTACAGAACACAGAACCACAGGACAGTGATGAAGAAGAACGCAGAAAGAGTTTAGAGAGTATTCCTGTTTTCCGTGATGAGTTAGACAGGAAATTTGGAAAAAAAAAGAGTTTTGTGCAGGAAACAGTACCAAAGCCTCTGTTTCCTTATAAAACATGGACAGAAGAAAAAACAGAGACTGTTATAACAGACGATATTACAGAACCAGAGCCATATGTAAAGCCAGAAATACCAGATAATATTGATGAAATTATAAATGACCATAATATGCATCTGGAAAATACCATTAAAGAAGATATTATAGAAAAAGATACCAGAGAACAAATCGTAGAAGAAGTTATTGCAGAGGAAGTGATAGAAGAAAGCAGCACAGACCAGACTGGGGAGGCAGAAGATGAGATTACAGAAGATGGGACTATAGATGATGCTGTCACAAATACTGTTGAAGAACCAGAAAAGGCAATGGAGGACATTGTAACAGAGCCTGTACAGCCGGCAAAGAAAAAAGAATACCTGTTTCCTCCAATTAAATTGTTAAATAAGCCTGAAGTATCCCCCAACAGCATGACTGATGATGAATTGCGGAGTGTTGCGCTCAAGCTTCAGGATACTCTTAAAAGTTTTAATGTAAATGTGAGAATGGGAGCAGTGACATATGGACCAACTGTGACCAGATATGAGCTTTTTCCGGAACAGGGTGTCAGGGTAAATAAGATTACAAATCTTGCTGATGATTTAAAACTCAGTCTTGCAGCAAAAAGCATAAGAATTGAAGCACCGATACCAGGCAAACCAGCAGTTGGCATTGAAGTTCCAAATCCTGAAGCTGGTTCAGTAGCACTTAGGGAACTGCTTAAGAGTGAAGCTTTCCAGAATTCAAAATCACCTGTTACATTTGCAGTTGGAAAGGATATCGGAGGCAACCCGGTAATGACAGATATTGCAAAAATGCCCCATCTTCTTATAGCTGGTGCTACTGGTTCAGGTAAATCTGTATGTATAAATACACTTATTATGAGTATTTTATATAAAGCAAATCCAGATGATGTCAAACTGATAATGATAGACCCAAAAGTTGTAGAACTTAGTGTTTACAACGGGATACCACATCTTTTCTGTCCTGTTGTCACAGACCCTAAAGAAGCGTCTGCTGCACTTAACTGGGCTGTACGTGAGATGATGGACAGATATAATAAGTTTACAGAGCTGGGTGTACGTAATATAACTGGTTATAATAAAAAGATAAAAACAGTTCCTGGACCCCAAAAGGCTGGATATACAAAGATGCCACTGCTTGTAATAATTGTAGATGAGTTTGCAGACCTTATGATGGTTGCATCAAAAGAGGTTGAAGATTCTGTATGCAGGCTTGCACAGCTTGCGAGGGCAGCGGGAATACATCTTGTGCTTGCGACACAGCGGCCTTCTGTCAATGTAATAACAGGTGTAATTAAAGCAAATATTCCATCAAGAATAGCATTTTCTGTATCGTCAGCCGTTGATTCACGTACAATTATTGATAAAAGTGGTGCTGAAAAACTTATTGGAAAGGGGGACATGCTCTTTTTTCCATCTGGTTATTCAGAGCCTGTGCGTGTACAGGGGGCATTTGTATCTGATAAAGAGGTTAGTGATGTAGTTGGATTTCTGTGCGATAATAATGAAAGTCCAGAATATAATAACAATGTGACTGAGATAATAGAAACTGAAACTGGAAGTGAAACAGCAAAAGAGTCTGGCAAGCCTGACAGGGATGAATATTTTGAAGAAGCTGGACGGTTTGTAATTAAATCAAAAAAAGCGGCAGCAGGACAGCTTCAGAGACATTTTTCAATAGGTTTTAACAGAGCCGGAAGAATCATTGACCAGCTGCACAAGGCGGGTGTTGTAGGACCTTCCGAAGGTACAAAGCCGCGTAAGATACTTATGACAATGAATGATTTTGATTTATTATTGGGCAAAGTGCCTCTGGTTTCTGATGGTGAGATAGAGGAAACCATGCAAAATTATGCTGGAGCTGGCGGAGGGCAGCATGGATAATTTTAATATAAAAGGCCATATTCTTATCAATTCATTTTTACAGACAGAAAAGTTTACAGAGCATTACAGGTGGCTTGAACAGTCTGCAGAAAAGTATGGCGTGCAGCTTTCAGTTATTGAAAATGCTGATATTTGCTGTTCGTATGGAACAGATTGCGAAAGAAGGATTTATTCTATTCTTGAAGGGGATTCATTCCTTATTTACTGGGACAAAGATATAAGACTTGGAAGGCAGATAGAATATATATGCAGGAGAATGGGCATATCTGTGTACAATTCTGTAGATTCTATAGCAATATGTGATGATAAGTCATTAACATACCAGAAACTCTGGGAATGGAACCAGAGCCAGCCAGATACAGATAAAATACCGCTTATACCTACAATAACTGCTCCTATGACATATACAAATATAGGATATACAAGTACAAATTTTCTTGACCAGGTTATAGAAGAATTTTCACTGCCAGTTGTTGTAAAGGAATGTTATGGCTCATTTGGACAGCAGGTTTACCTTGCCCAAAGCCGCAGGGAACTTGAAGAATTAACAGTAAAACTTGGCGGGACACCACATATTTACCAGAAGTTTATAAAAGAAAGCAGTGGCAGGGATGTAAGAATTGAAGTTGCCGGGGATGAGGCTGTTGCTGCAATGTACCGTTATTCTGTGAATGGCAGTTTCAAGGCAAATGTAACAAGTGGTGCACATATGAAAGCTTACCAGCCATCTGCCAGTGAATACAGGCTTGCAATAAAAACAGCCAGAATACTTGGATTGGACTTTGGTGGTATAGATTTGCTTTTTAAAGCTGGTAGTGATGAGGCTTTAATTGTATGTGAAGCCAATTCTAATGCACATTTTAAAAATATATTTGACTGTACTGGAATTAATGTTGCAGATAAAATAATAAAATATATTTGTGAAGATATAAGAAAGGAGAAAAGATATTAACAAAATAAGAGGATATATTATTTACCACAGGGATGAAGCTATAAAAAATAATGCATTTATAGAAAAGTTTAAAATGGAAGGCGTAAACTATGGCATCAATTTCCAGTATATACCATATGAAAAGTACATGGAATATGAAATGCCTGATATAGTAATTAACAGAACCAGGGATTTTAAGACCAGCCAGATGTACGAAAGCCAGAATGTGCAAGTTTATAATAATTCACATTTAACTTATATTGGAAATAATAAATATGAAGCAGTAAAGTATCTGTCGGAACGTCTTGAACATGATATTAAAGATAAAGGATGGATGGCCAGTACATTACTTATAAAAAGCCAAAGCCTTGCACTGCTGCCGGATGATTCGTATATAAGCAATCTTATAAAAAACCTGACAGGCTCTGCAGACAGTGATGTTGTTATTAAGTCTGTGGATGGCCATGGCGGTTCAGAGGTTTTTTTACTGGAAAATGGCGGAGGCAGCCAGTCAATGCGCAGAGAGATAGCTGACAGGCTGGCAGGGCATGACTGTATTATACAAGAGAGAATTGACAGTGACAGTTCAGATATACGTGTATATGTTATTGGCGGTAACATATATGCAGCAATGATGCGTACTGGCGGCAGTGATTTCCGTTCCAATTATTCACTTGGCGGCAGCGCAATGGAATATAAACTGGACAGTGCACAGAAAGATTACGTTATGAAGTTTGTAAATGCACTTGGCGGCAGCAGAATTGGCATGGCAGGCATTGATTTTATACTGGCAAAAGATGGCAGGCTGGTATTTAATGAAATTGAAGAAATGGCTGGTTCACGTATGCTTTATAAATATACAGGTTATGATATAGTCAAAGATTATGTACAGTGGATATGCAAAATGCAAAAGGAGGCTTGTTTATATGAAATCTGATATTGAAATTGCCCAGGAAGCAAAGATGCTTCATATCTGCGAAGTAGCAGCAAAACTTGGCATATCTGAAGATGAGCTTGAATTTTATGGCAAATACAAAGCTAAACTTACAGATGGGCTTTGGGAGAGAGTAAAGAATAACAAAGATGGCAAACTTGTACTTGTCACAGCGATAAATCCTACACCTGCCGGTGAAGGCAAGACGACTACAACAGCCGGTATAGGTGAAGCTATGGCAAAGCTTGGCAAAAAAGCAGCAATAGCACTGCGTGAGCCATCACTAGGACCATGTTTTGGTATTAAAGGCGGGGCAGCTGGTGGCGGATATGCACAGGTTGTACCAATGGAAGACTTAAATCTACATTTTACGGGGGATTTTCATGCCATAACATCAGCTAATAACCTTCTTGCTGCAATGCTTGACAACCATATAAAGCAGGGCAATGCATTAAAGATTGACACGAACCAGATAGTCTGGAAGCGCTGTGTTGATATGAATGACAGGGTTCTTAGAAATATTGTAGTAGGACTTGGAAGGCCTGTTGATGGCGTTGTACGTGAAGACCATTTTATAATCTCAGTTGCTTCGGAGATTATGGCTATTCTATGCCTTGCAGAAAATATAAGTGATTTAAAAGAAAGGCTTGGAAAGATTATTGTTGCATATAATTATGATGGTGAGCCTGTTACTGCATGCCAGCTAAATGCTGTTGGCGCAATGGCTGCACTTCTTAAGGATGCCATTAAGCCTAATCTGGTACAGACAGTAGAAAATACACCTGCATTTGTGCATGGAGGCCCATTTGCAAATATAGCACATGGATGTAATAGTGTACGTGCAACAAAAACAGCACTTAAACTTGCGGATGTTGTTATTACAGAAGCTGGCTTTGGTGCAGACCTGGGTGCTGAGAAGTTTCTTGATATAAAATGCCGTGTAGCAGGCCTAAAGCCAGATGCTGCCGTACTTGTTGCCACAGTGCGCGCATTAAAATATAATGGTGGTGTACCTAAAAACCAGCTTGGGGAAGAAAACTTAAGTGCACTTAAAGAAGGCATAGAAAATCTTGGCAAACATATTGAAAATATAGCAAAATACAATATACCATGTATTGTTGCACTTAACCGCTTCGTATCAGATACAGATACAGAACTTAAATTTGTTAAAGAATATTGTGAAAAAAGAGGATGTGGTTTTGCGCTTTCAGAAGTATGGGAACATGGCGGCGATGGAGGAACAGAACTTGCAGAAGAGATATTGAGGACACTTGAAACTAAAGAAAGCAATTATGCTCCTATCTATGATGAAAAGCTTCCAATAAAAGATAAGATAGAAATAATTGCGAAAGAAATATATGGCGCTTCAGGTGTAACATATGATGCAGCGGCTTCCAGTGCCATTGAAAGGCTTGAAAAGCTTGGCTATGGGCAATTACCAGTCTGCATGGCAAAAAACCAGTATTCTCTTTCGGATGACCCGGCGAAACTTGGACGGCCAAGTGGTTTTAATGTTAATATACGTGAAGTGTATGTATCAGCAGGAGCAGGATTTATTGTTGCAATAACAGGCACAGTTATGACAATGCCAGGACTTCCGCTGCATCCCGCTGCTGAAAAGATTGATGTCAGTGATGATGGAATTATAACAGGGCTGTCATAATTATGAGCAATAAATATTTTGAAAATGCTCTCTCAAACTTTGTATTTGACATGGCTGGAGGAAGCGCAGTATGCCATATGGCAGATAAAGGGTATTCAGTTAAAAAAATCCAGGAAATCCTGGAATACCCACTGCCTTTTGAAAAAATCCAGAAAACAGTATGGGAACATCTGTTAAAACAAAAAGTGCTGTTGCTGGATGAACCAGGTACAGAAACAAAAGAAAAAATAGTCTATGTAGAAAAACATGGAAAGTATGGCAGGACAAGCTTTTGTGGTGTAGCTGTTCCAGATAATGATTATAAAGATATTATCTGGCATGAAACTTTTTACCATAAAGACAGTATGCAGCCATTTCCAGTATATATTACAAACCAATGCCACAAAAATGGAGAAGGCCTGGCATATGTGTCTTGTGATTTTGGCATACTAAAAAAACAAGATTTACATAAGTTTGAAATATTAATGAATGTACTGGACTCCCGTAAAAGAGAGTATATTGAAGGGCTGCCATGGACAAACCACCGTGTTTACCACCAATTAGACTTGCATATGCAGGAAATTCTGTATATGTTGTATGAACAGGGCTTGTACAATGGATGCTGTTATTTTATGGAATTGGAAGAGAAAGTTGTATTCTAATTTTAAAATTTATTAAAATGGAGGTCAAAAATAATGAATACTAAATTTGATGTAATCGCACTTGGGGAACTGTTGATAGACTTTACAGAAAATGGCGTAAGTGAACAGGGCAATCCTGTTTTAGAGGTTAATCCAGGAGGAGCGCCTTGTAATGTGCTTGCCATGTTAAACCGGTTAGGACATAAGACAGGATTTATAGGAAAAGTCGGACAGGATATGTTTGGCAGGCAGCTTGAACAGGCTTTAATAGAAACCGGAATCAGTACAGATGGTCTTATTAAAGATGATGAAATTCATACAACACTGGCATTTGTCCATACATTTGAAGATGGGGACAGGGACTTTTCTTTTTATAGAAATCCTGGTGCAGATATGATGCTTAAAGAAGAAGAGCTCAACACTGATATGATTAAAAACTGCCGTATATTCCACTTTGGCTCACTGTCAATGACAGATGGGATATGCCGTAATGCAACGAAAAAAGCAATAGCCCTGGCAAAAGAGAGCAGGGCAATTATTTCATTTGACCCAAATCTGCGTGAACCTCTGTGGAAATCACTGGATGATGCAAAAGAACAGATTACTTATGGAATGACCCAGTGTGATATTATGAAAATTTCTGATAACGAAATCCAGTGGTTTACTGGTGAAGAGGATTATGACAAGGGCATTGCTTATTTACAGGATAAATTTAACATAAAACTTATATTGCTTTCACTTGGTAAAGAAGGCAGCAGGGCATATATAAATGGAAAGTGTGCACAGGCAGCTCCATTCCTGCAGGAAAACACAATAGAAACTACAGGGGCAGGGGATACATTCTGTGCAAGTGTACTGCATTATGTGCTGGAGCATGGACTTAATGATTACAGTGAAAAAGATATGGAAGATATGCTTACATTTGCAAATGCTGCTGCCTCACTGGTTACTACAAGAAAAGGCGCACTTCGTGTAATGCCAGAAAAAGAAGAGATAGAAAAGTTAGTAAATAGCAGATAGTAAAAAATGTCAGGGCAATAAAAATATAGATAAAAAGCAGACCTCCAGAGCCGCTATTCTGGAGGTTCTTGCATTATAATCCTTATGGGGGAAATATTAAATGGAACATATTTTAATTATTGAGGATGAGAAAGATGTAAATAAAATTTTAACACAGACTTTACGGAACAATGGTTATGAAACAGTTTCCCTTTATAATGGGCTTAATGTGACACAAATTTTACTAGACAGACAGTTTGATATGGTTTTGTTGGATTTAATGCTTCCATATAAGAGTGGTGATGAAGTTTTAAAAGATATCAGAAGCATAAGTGATATACCTGTAATTATAATTTCTGCAAAAGACATGGTAAGGACAAAAGTTGATTTACTGGCAGCAGGTGCAGATGATTATATTACAAAGCCTTTTGACTTGGAAGAAATGGCGGCAAGGGTAGCTTCAAATATAAGAAGGTACAATACTAATGATATAGTAAAAACCGTTTCTTATAAAGAGCTGGTGGCAGACATGGAGGCAAAAATAATCACAATAAATGGACAAAACCTCCAGCTTACTGCAAAAGAATACCAGATGTTTGAACTGTTAATTAAATATCCTAATAAAGTATTTTCAAAGGCAAATTTATATGAAACAATATGGAGAGAAGAGTATCTGGGTGATGATAATGTAATTAAGACACATATAAGTAATATCAGAAATAAAATCAAGGCAAACAGCAGTGAGGAATATATAGAAACAGTGTGGGGACTTGGTTACAGGCTTGCAAAGTAAAACTTTACTTTTACTTTACTTTTTCCGTTTTTTCTTAACTATGGCTAAACTTTTTGTTTCTATAATAAGAATAAAAACAGGAGGAAAAGTTTTATGAGTAACACAGTTTTAGAAATTAAGAACCTTTCTAAACGTTATAATTCCCAGTGGGCGTTAAGGAATATAAACCTACGGCTGGAAAAGGGCAGGATTTATGGTCTTATTGGAAAAAACGGTGCTGGCAAAACTACGCTTATGCGCATGGTTACAGGATTAGGTTTTCCTACAGAAGGAGCAGTAGTTCTATTTGGCAAAAACAATAATAACTGTTTAAAAGATACTGCCAGACGTATTGGTGCATTAATTGAATATCCGGCTGTGATAGGCAATATGACAGCAAAAGAAAATATGCATTTCCAATGTCTTATGAGAGGACTTCCAAACTTTGAACTGGAAGATGAATTACTAGAATTAACAGGACTTAAAGATACAGGCATAAAAAAGGTTAAAAACTTTTCACTTGGCATGAAGCAACGGCTTGGAATTGCAATTGTACTGCTTGGCAGCCCTGAGCTTTTATTGCTTGATGAACCAATTAATGCTTTAGACCCATCTGGTGTAATAGAAATCAGGAATTTATTAAAGAGACTGCGGGAGTTTGAAAATAAAACTATTTTAATTTCAAGTCACAACCTGCCAGAGCTATACCAGATAGCTACAGATTATATTATTATCCATAATGGTGAGATTAAAGATGTCCTTACACATGAAGAACTGGAAGAACACTGTAAAAGTTATATTTCGATAAAAAGCACAGATAAAAATAAACTTGCGGTGGCTCTGGAAAAAGGACTTGGAACAAATAACTTTCAGGTAATGCCTGATAAAAGTATTAATTTATATGATATACCTGATGATACAGAGTACATTGGACAGGTTTTGTATGATAATGGTGTTGTAGTTACAAAACTTGCAGTAATAGAGACCAGTCTTGAAGAGTATTATATGCGTGTCATAGGAGGAGATGTAGATGCTTAGTTTATTTAGAAGTGAATGGTATCAGATAAGAAAAACATTAACAGTAAAACTGTTATTTTTATTTATATTATTTACCTCAATAGCTTTGGGGATACGTGAGACAAGTGAAAGCTATGCTGCCGAAGTTAAGGAAGCTGGATGGAATGACCTGCTATATGGCGGAGGCAGCCTGTTAAGCAGTCTGAAAGATTATTCGCTTGTAATCTTGATTGCTTCACTTCTGGCAGGCTGGATGGTCAGTTCATCATTTGAAACCAGGATAATACAAGAAGCAGTGTGTTATGGTAAAAGCCGCACAAAAATATATACAGTAAAGATGCTTATGTATTTTATCGTTTCGCTTATGACATGTCTGGTTTTATGGATTGTAGGAAGCCTGTTTGTATTTTTAAAATATGGCATAGGCACACAAGAAGTTGTTGGAAATCTATGTCATTGGAATTATATAGCTGGAATGTTATTTGCTGGAAGTCTTGCATATCTTAGTATATTTGCTATATGCGGCGTCATTGCCTTCTTAACACAAAAAACAAGTATTACACTGGGAATATGCATTATTGCAATTGCAGTTGGCTTTAATATTATTATAGGAATTTTACCAGAACCACTATTAAAAATTATAGATTATACACCAGTTGGTTTGTGCCGCCAGGTACTTAAACTAGATGTGAGCTGGGAAGATATTATAAGAACAAGCTGTATAAGTATTGTCTGGACAGTTGCAATATGTATAGCAGGATTATTCAAATTTAAAAAGGCTGAATTAAAATAGGCTATAGAATTTTTGACAGGTGTGATAATATGATTTTTGCCTTAGTATGTGTTATAATAATCTGTAATATTTTAGTAATGCATATTTTATGTATAAGATGGCAGATTAGCAGTATTAAAAAGCAGCTCGACAAACACAGGGAAGAAAAAGCGTCCAATCCTGTACTTATTGAAATTAAAAATAAAAATATAGAAGAAATGACAGTATCTTTAAATAAAACTCTGCGGCAGGAAACAGAACTGCGGATGTCACAGGAAATTAAGGAATATGAATTTAAAAAGCTAATAACAAATATTTCACATGATATCAGGACACCACTGGCTGTTATGAAAGGCTATCTGCAGCTAATGGGTAAAACAAGTATGGAAAAAACGTGCAGGGAATATCTGGATATATGCTTGTGCCATACATCCAGAATGGAAAAGATAATACAACAGTTTTTTGAATATTCTTATTGGGCTGGTATGGAAGAAGACATAACGTTACACAGATTAAATATTACTAATCTTGTAACAGAAGTAATGATAGATTTTGTACCAGTGTTTGAAAGAAATAATTTAAAAATGAAATTAAAAGATACAAAAGCACACTTTGGCATGGCAGACAGAGAACTGTTGATACGCATTATACAAAATCTTTTAAGGAATAGCCTGATGTATTCAGCAGGTGATATAGAAGTTTCTATTGTAACAATGGAAGAAAAACAATTTATTTTCCAAGCGCAGGGTA
>DKXQ01000117.1:0-2172 GCA_002493085.1 Lachnoclostridium sp. UBA7122 | reverse complement strand
CTTTTAGCCGGTGGTAGTTGAGTAAAATATCAGTTGAAAACCCTGTTAAAAAAGATTGTACACTAGATGCAAACCAGGTGTTTAACCGTTTTTATACAGGGCAGCAGGAGAGAAACCATTCAACAGGCTTAGGGCTGTCTATAGTAAAAATGCTTGTGGAACGTATGGGTGGAAAGGTGTTTGCAAAACGGGATGGTAATATATTTTGTGTAGGATTTACAATTAGGTGTAATATGGATAATATCATTTAAAACCTGGCTTATAGAAAGGATTTCAGAATCCCTTTTATTCCATACTGCTTATAAATATGTTTATAATAGGAAACTTCATCTTGTATCAATCCGTCTATCACTTTCATTCCAAGCAGTTCTACAGGTGCTTTATCATCTGTCATAATATAATTGCCTTTATTATATATTTGAAGGTTTTGTGACACTTGTTCCATCATACGGAATAAATCACTGTCCCTGATATCTGTTCTTTTTTCTTCAAATATATTGAGCATAGATGTGTTATCAGAGGCAAATAATTCCCTGTTTGTAGAGCCTGCCACATCAATGGTGTACACTTCATTAAACACTGAAGCAATAGTATCAGATAAATACTGGTTTATATTGCCTTTTTCACTGCTGTGCATATTCATATTTACAACCATAACTCCGTTTTCGGAGAGATGCTCTTTTACTAAAGTAAAAAATTCCACTGAAGACATCTGGAACGGAATAGTAATATCCTGATAAGCATCTACCATAATAACATCATATTTTTTATCAACTGCATTTAAAAATGCCCTGCCATCATATGTTGTCACATGTACATCATCTGGCAGATGGAAATACTGGCGGGACAGTTCTGTTATTTTTTCATCTATTTCCACACCTTCAATTACCATACTGCCAAAGTATTTTTTGCACTGTGTGGCATATGTCCCTGTCCCCATACCAAGAATTAGTACTTCTGTATCATTTGTCTTTTTATCTGTCATAAGCGGGGCAGCCATTGCATAGTCATAATACATTCCTGTAAGACCATCTTCTTTCATATAAACTGACTGTACACCAAAAAGAACATTAGTAGAAAGGATAACATTATTGTCTGATTCCTTTACTTGCAGATAATTATATATTGATTCTCCTTCATAAGCCAGTCCTGGTTCCCAGAATGCAAAGGAATCTGAATAGCCAAGTATACAGCATAAAATAAAGATTGTAGAAGAAGTAATGGCTTTCATTTTCTTTTTGCTGGTTTTACTGTTTATAAAGTAAACCATTGAAAGGATAATTAAAATTCCTGCAAAAACAAGCAAAGTAATGCTGGTTCCAACAGATGGAATAGTTACAAAAGTAGGTACAAAAGTCCCGATAATACTCCCAATAGTGTTAAATGCATTAAGTGTTCCTACAGTACGCCCACTGTCTTCAAGGCTTTCCACAGAATATTTTGCAAGTGAAGGGGTGACAGTACCTAATAAAAATAGCGGAAATACAAAGATAACCATACATGCGGCAAATGCTGCAATTATTAAAAAATTGCTGTTTACTGTAAATATAAGCAGTGCTGATACAGCCAGAATAATGTATTTGCCAAGGACAGGTATTACTGCAATCCAGATACCAGCTATAAGTATTCTTTTATACAGTCTTGCAGGAGATGGATTTTTATCTGCGCTTTTGCCTCCATATATATTGCCAAGTGCCATAGCAATCATAATTGTGCCAATAATAATAGTCCATACAATCTGTGATGAACTGAAATATGGTGCAAGAAGCCTGCTTGCACCAAGTTCTACAGCCATAACTGACATACCTGCAAAAAATTCTGTCAGATATAAAAACCATTTATTTGCTAATATTTTTTCTTTATTCATAATTTTGCCTTTTAAAAATTTTTTCTACTTATTCTTTGGGCGTATTTTGCATTATAAGCCAGTATAATTTTTATATCTGGCTGTGAATAGTAACATTATATCAGATTGTATGGCTTTTTCAAGCTTTTTATTTTTGACTAATAGTGTAACTTTACCTAGGTATATGAAAACTTAAATATATTGTGCTATTTTTCAAATACGATGTCATATATGGACTCTGGCATGGCAATTTCAAAGTTCTTACAACGGCCAGCCCGCTCCCTCTTCAATGGGAACACGCAGTGGTGCATAAAGCCTCAAAATAC
>DKXQ01000152.1 GCA_002493085.1 Lachnoclostridium sp. UBA7122 | reverse complement strand
AAATAATAAAAACACTTGCAAAAAAGGAAAGCAGTATACAGTTTTCAAAGTATCAGTATTGGTAAATTGTTCCATAATCTGAAGTTAGTTTGTGCAAAATATCTAATGTATTATATATGCGTTAAATATTTTGCTATTTTTTATTTTACGCAGCTTAGTATAGCAGATATCAGATGCTGCCCTGGATGGAGGTGGTTTTTATTCTACAGATGACAGGCATAGATTATGAAAAAGCAGATTTAAATATAAGGTCTTTATTTTCATTCCAGAACAATGCCGCAATAAAAGCAATGGCTTATATAAAGGAAAAATATAAGGCAGATGGCGTTGTTATATTATTTACATGTAACAGGACAGAAGTTTATGTTTCTGCCAAAGATAAAATAGACAATTTATTTAAAATAATATGCCATATAAAAGATATAGATGCAGAAAAATATGTTAATTATGCTGTGGAGCGTTATGATATGGATGCAGTGGAACATCTTTTTAAGCTTGCCTGTGGCATGAAATCCAGGGTATTTGGTGAAGACCAGATTATCACACAGGTAAAGGATGCGCTTGTTATAGCAAGGGAGGCAGGAACTGCAGACAGTTATTTAGAAAGGGTATTTCAGACAGCTTTAGCCGCTGCCAAAAAAGTTAAGACAGAAGTGCGGCTTACATCTGTAAAGGCTTCTGTTGTATCTGGACTGGTAAATGTATTAAAGGCAGGAACAGATGGAATCAGGGGCAAGAAGTGTCTTGTTATAGGCAATGGCTTAATTGGAAGGCTTGCTGCTGCCAGTATGGTATATGAGGGCGCTTTTGTAACTGTTACAGTCAGGAATTATAAAACGAGGAAGGTGGAAATTCCAGAGGGCTGTAAGGTAGTAGATTATAAGGACAGGTATACAGACATTGGGTCATATGATATAATAATAAGTGCTACTACAAGCCCACACTATACGGTTAAGTATGAAGACTGCTGCCAGATGCTTGCAGATGGACGCAGGCATATACTTGCAGACCTTGCAGTGCCAGCAGATATATCAGGGCAGTTTAAAGAAATGGACAATATAATTCTTTATAATGTAGACAGCCTTGGGCAGGGCTGTGACCAGGATGATGAGGCAGTGGGCCATGCTATTGACATAATAAAAGAATATAAAGAGAAGCTTAAAACAGAGGAAAATGTGAAAGAGTACATAACAGTTATACAGAATATAAGCAAGGAATGTGGACGGCTGGTATTTGAAAGGGCAAAGCATGGGCTTAAGGCACAGGATGTATGTCCTGGCATGGCAGAAAGTGCAGTCAGGGAGGCGGCAGAAAAGACTGTTGCTTCGATGCTTTTTGGTTTAAAGAAAAATCTTCCGCCTGGGTACTATAGCGCCTGTATTGATGCAATAGAAGAGCATGTCAGAGGAAGCGGTGGCATATGGGCAGGGTAATAAGGGCAGGAAGCCGTGACAGTGCTCTTGCTGTGGCACAGTCAATGATACTTTTAAATGAAATGAAGCTTAAAAACCCAGATATTAAGTTTGAACTTGTAACTATGAAGACAACGGGTGATAAGATACTGGATAGAAATCTTTATGATATAGGCGGCAAGGGACTTTTTGTCAAAGAACTTGACAGAGCGCTTCTTGACGGACGTGTTGATATTGTGATACATAGCCTTAAAGACCTTCCTCTTGAAACAGATGTGCATTTGCCACTTATAGGATTTTCAAAAAGAGCAGACCCGCGTGATGTGATTATATATAAAAAAGCTTTAGACAGTTCCCATGGTTTTAAAGGGTGTATAGGTACTTCAAGCAGAAGAAGGGCTGTACAGCTTGCCAGGCTTTATCCTGGTGCAGTTTTTAAAGGTATAAGGGGTAATGTCCAGACAAGGCTAAGAAAGCTTGAAGCAAAGGATTACGATGCTGCAGTGTTTGCAATGGCAGGGCTTCTAAGACTTGGCATAAAAAATAGTGCATCAAGGATTTTTTCTACAGATGAAGTAATTCCTGCGGCAGGGCAGGGAATACTGGCTGTACAAGGAAGAAAAGGTGATGACTATTCATTTGCAGAGTGTATAAAGTGCAGTAATTCTTTTTATGCTGCAACGGCAGAAAGAAGCTTTATAAGGGCACTTGAAGGCAGCTGCAGTTCACCAGTTGCATCGTATGCAGAAGTATCTTCTGATGAGATAAAAATTAAAGGATTATATTTTAGTGAAGAAACTGGCAGGTATGTTACTGGTTTTAAAACTGGAAATAAAAAAGATGCAGAAAAAATTGGTGAAGAGCTTGCACTGGCATTAAAAAGGAACTTTTAGCCAGATAGAGAGGAAGATTGCAGTGTACGGGAAAGTATGGCTTACAGGGGCTGGTACAGGTGATGCTGGTCTTATTACAGTTAAAGGAATGGAAATATTACAACAGGCAGAGGTTGTTATTTTTGATGCACTTGCAAGCCTTGAGGTGCTTTCATTTATACCACATAGTGCAGAGCTTATAGACGCTGGAAAAAGGTCTGGAAAGCATACTTTGCCGCAGGAAGAGATTAACAGGCTTCTGGCCTGCAGGGCTAAGGAAGGCAAGCGGGTAGTAAGGCTTAAAGGCGGAGACCCATTTGTGTTTGGCAGAGGCGGGGAGGAACTTGAAGCACTTGTAAAAGAAGGCATTGATTTTGAGGTTATTCCAGGGATTACATCACCAGTTGCAGTTCCTGCATATAATGGCATACCTGTCACCCACAGGGATTATACATCGTCATTTCACGTAGTTACAGGGCACAAAAAGAGAAATGGGAATCTGGATATTGATTTTAAATTACTGGCAGGATTAGACGCAACACTTATATTTCTTATGGGAGCTGCTTCGTTAGAATATATATGCCAGGGCCTTTTAAATGCAGGCATGGATAAAGATATTCCTGCTGCAGCGCTGGAGCAGGGGACTACATGCCGGCAAAAAAGTGTTTATGCAACAGTGTCAACATTAAAAGAAGAAGCTAATAAGGCTTTAATAAAAAGCCCTGTTATAATAGTGACTGGAAAGGTGTGCCAGCTTGGAAAACAATTTTCCTGGTATGAAAAACTGCCATTATCTGGCAGACAAATTCTTGTAACACGTCCTGAGTGCCAGTCAAAACAGCTTGTTTCAAAACTCAGGGAAGCAGGAGCACATATCATACAGATGCCGGCAATAGAAACCATAAGAATAAATGACACTGTTGAATTAGAAAGGTTTTATACTGCAGTAAAAGAAATCCAGACTAATAAAAACAGCAAATGTATCGTCTTTACAAGCCCGCAGGGTGTTTTACATTTTTTTGCACTGCTTAAAGATAAAAGGATTGATATAAGAAAATTGTTTATATATGGAAGTACCAGATTTGCAGTTATAGGTCCTGGTACAGGTGATGCCTTAGAAAAATATGGTATATTTGCAGACTATATGCCACTAAAGTATTCATCAGAAAATCTTGGAAAGCTGCTTGCAAGTAAGGCAGACAGCATATCCCATATATATATTTTCAGGTCTAAAGATGGTTCAGCACAACTTACAGATAAACTTGCAAAGGCAGGGATTTGCTATAGTGATATAACTACATACCATACTGTATACACTAAGCCATGCCAGATAACAGATAAAATAGCAGATGCACTAAAGTGTGGGGAAATTGACTATGTTACATTTACAAGTGCATCTACAGTAAAAGGATTTGTAAGTATTTTTACAGATATAGATTACAAAAAAGTACATGCAATGTGTATAGGAGATAAGACGGCAGCAGAGGCTGCCCGGCATGGCATGGATATTACTATATCAAAAGAAGCAACAGCAGAGTCATTAGCTGAAATAATAATAGAAACTGCAGTAAGGGAAACAGTAAAATAAAAGGGCAGAAATTATGGCAAAATTTGAAATAACTAAATCAAAATCGTTATTTAAAAGGGCAGTATGCGCTATGCCAGGTGGTGTAAATAGTCCGGTAAGAGCATTTAAAGCTGTAGGCGGACAGCCTGTATTTATAGAGAGTGCTAAAGGACAGTACCTTTATGATGTAGATGGTAACAGGTATATAGATTATATTGGTTCATGGGGACCTATGATACTTGGGCACAATGATGAAAGAGTTGTGGAGGCTGTTACAAAACAGATGCAGAAAGGCATCAGCTATGGTGCACCGTCCTCCCTTGAAGTGGAAATGGCAGAGCTGATGATAGAAATGGTACCTTCATTAGAGATGGTGCGCATGGCCAATTCTGGCACAGAAGCAGTTATGAGCGCCATCAGGGTAGCAAGAGGTTTTACAGGCAGGGATAAAATCATTAAATTTGAAGGGTGCTACCATGGCCATGCTGACGCACTTCTGGTAAAGGCTGGTTCAGGAGTTATGACAGCAGGTGTGCCAGACAGCAGTGGTGTGCCAGAAGGCTGTGCTAAAGATACGCTTACAGCAGAATATAATAATCTGGAAAGTGTAAGGGCTCTTTTTGCAGAGAATTATAATGAGATTGCATGTGTAATAGTTGAACCAGTTGCCGCTAATATGGGACTTGTCCTGCCAGAAGAAGGATTTCTTGCAGGGCTTAGAAAGTTGTGTGATAACAATGGCGCTCTGTTATTATTTGATGAAGTTATAACAGGTTTCAGGCTTGGAATTAAAGGGGCATCTGGATATTATGGCATAAAGCCGGATATTACTACATATGGAAAGATTATAGGAGGCGGCATGCCCGTAGGGGCATATGGCGGCAGAAAAGATATAATGAGTATAACAGCACCGCTTGGAAATGTATACCAGGCAGGTACACTTAGCGGCAATCCAGTAGCAATGTGTGCAGGAATAACACAGCTAAGGATTCTTAAAGATTCACCAGAAATATATACACACCTTGATGCACTTGGAGAACGGTTCAGGCAGGGAGCCGCCCGGATATTTACAAAATATAAAAAAAATATCCAGATATCAGGCACAGGGTCACTTTCATGTATCTATTTTACAGGAAGTGAAGTCCATGATTACAGGACAGCTAAAACTGCTGATACTGAAGCATTTGCAAAATATTTTACGTATATGTTAAACAGAGGCAATTACTTTGGACCAAGCCAGTTTGAAGCAGTGTTTATATCAGATGCACATACAGAAAGGGATATAGACAAGACGCTTGAGGATATGGAAGAATATTTTGAACTGTACCCCTAAAAATGGACAGTTTAAAAATACTTGATTGCCTATTTTGCAAAAAAGCCCCGCTTCGTTTACTTTGCAAGCCTGACAAATGAAAAGGAGACAAAGATGGATAAGCTGATTATGACATTTCAGATTTTTATAGATAATTCTCAGATCACTGATCTGAATGGAGAATATGGGAGTGTTTCAATGATACCATTTACTGGGAAAGTGGAATCTGATCTATTTACGGGAACGATTCTGCCCGGGGCAGCAGATGTGCAGGTAGAAAATGTGGCAGGAAGCCGCCATATGTGTGCAAAATATATGTTTAAAGGCAGGGACAGTGAAGGAACAGAGTGTTATCTTTTTGTAGAGAATAATGGCTATTTTACATCAGCTAATAAACAGGATCTATATTTGCAAGCATGTCCAAGATTCATCTCAGATAGTCATGTTCTTGGCGCATATTTGTGCCAGACACGGTTTCGATCTGAAGTACAAGGAACAGACGGTGGAGTTGAGATTAGGATTTATGATGTATTATGGGAGAAAAAAGAATGATGTATTTTTTAAGAGGAAGAAAATATGATTAGAGTAGCGTTTTGTTGCCATGGCAATATTTGCAGATCAACTTTATCAGAGAGTGTATTTACCTATAAAGTAAATGAACTGGGGTTAGGAGATAAATTTGTTATAGACAGCTTTGCGACAAGTACAGAGGAGATAGGAAACCCTCCACATAGAGGCACAGTTAGTAAACTTAAAGAGGCAGGTATACCATTAGTACCCCACAGGGCAAAACAAATATCGTGGAAAGATTATGATAAGTTTGATTACATTATTGGTATGGATGACTGGAATATGAGAAATCTTATACGAATGTTAAAAGGAGACCCAGAGGGGAAGCTATATAAATTTCTTTCTTTTACTGGCTCTGATAGAGATATAGCTGATCCATGGTACACAGGAGATTTTGATGCAACGTATAATGACGTTATTGAGGGGTGTGGTGGTTTGCTGGAGCATCTAAAAAAACAGGGAAAAATTTAAATATATAAAATTTTATAAGAACAAGTAAGGCTTACTCAAGATGAGTAAGCCTTACAGTTGCTTTTGTATCTGTTCCAGATAGTTTTTATACTTTTGTTAAAATTATTTTGTAATTTTCACTTTTTTGCCTGCGCCTTTAGCCTTAACAATCTTTTTATATGATTTAACTTTTCCTTTAGGCACTTTAACAACTGCTTTACTGTTTATTCCCTTAAATGCCTTGCTGCCAACTTTTTTAGCTGTAAGCTTCTTTGTCTTTACAACAATCTTCTTCAAGTTTTTGCAGCCTTTAAATGCATTTTTGCCAATGCTTTTTACATTCTTGCCAATTGTAACTTTTGTAAGTTTTTTATTGTTCTTAAATGCATTTTTTGCAATAGCTGTAACTTTGTATTTTTGGTCATTAATCTTAATAGCTGCAGGAACTACTGCCTTTTTAATGTCCTTTTTAAATTTAATACATGTTACAGTCTTTGTACCACTTACAGATGTAACTTTGTAAGTAGTGCCTTTAGTAATAAACTTTGTGCCTTTCTTTACTTTTGATGTTGGAGTGCCAGGCTTATCTGATGGCGCTGGTGTATTTGAAGGCTTTGCGGTTGCAGACGGAGTGCCAGTAGCAGATGGTACTGCATCAGGAGATGGTGTTACTGCAGGCACTGGTGTTGTTATAGGAGCAGCACTTGCCACTGTGCCCGGTTTTGAACCTGGTGCTGCTGTTGCTGTAGGAGCAGCACTTGCCGCTGTATCTGGTGTTGTACCAGGAACTGCTGTAGGCACTGGTGTTGCAGTTGATGTTACACTGCCTAAAATCACTGCTGTACCGCCTCCTATTGTATGGCTGCCACTTGCAGACTTTGACACTATATCTGCATAACATAGTACATAAGTTGAAAATCTGCTGCCATCAAAACTGATTATGCCTTTGTTTTCGTCATAATCACATGTAACATGTGAAGGCTCAATCTTTCCATCATTATTTTTATGGAGACAGATAATATAATATATTCTTTTTGCACCCTCTTTTACTGCTGGTATATTATCTGGCAGTTTCATGCTGATTTTCACTGGCTTTGTAAGCTCCTTCACAGCCGCTTTTGCAATTTCTTCATTATTTTTAGTATATTTACATACACTGAACAATGAAATATCAAGTGTTACCGCAGTTTTTACTTCTACATCTGCATTACTATTATTTTTCTGTACTTCCTTTCTTATATCCTCTACCTTGATATCATTTTGTGTCTTTTCGTCTTCAGTAATATCATCTGTTTTCTTAGCAACCTGAAGCGAAATATCTATAAATGCTTCATTATTTTCAATTGCTTTAATTGCTTCCTGTGCCTTTTCCTTTTCCTGTCCAGCCGGAGCACTGTTTACAAGCTTTTCCAACGCATCTTTTACATTATTTTTAATATCTTCCTGTATATCTTTAAACTCTGTTTTACTTAAATTAGCTTCACCAAAGTTTTCCTCTGCTTTTGTTCCATTTTCCCTGACCTCTGCTTTTTCAGTTTTTACATTAACTGTTGCTTCTGTATTAGCTGTAAATTCACTAAGCGTAATTATATATACACCATTAGCAGTCTTTTCAGCTTCAGAAACTTTACATGTACCACCGGCTACACTAACATCTGCAGAAGTAACTGAATAGCCATCTGCTGGTGTAATTTCAAACTGGAGCTGGTCTTTGGCATTAACACTGCCACCTGTTTTAAATACTTCACTATTTTTCTTTGCAGCTACCATTGCATTACTAACTTTGCTGGTGTCAAATTTAACAGTATATGTACCTTCTGATGGCTTTTTACCTTCAGCTGCCTCAAAAACAGGTTTATCTGTTTCAGCAGATACTGCCCTTATATCATCATAATAAAGTTCACCATAAACTTCTTCGCTATCTTTAAATACATCAGATTCAGGAATAGCATTTACCCAGAAACTAAAATTACTCATATTCTTTAAAGTTGCAGCAGTTAATGGCTCTCCCTTATTGCTAATAAATTCACTAAAAGGAAGAGTTACAAGTAACGGTGTTTTGGCATTAGCATAATCTGGATAAATATTCAGATATGCTTCATAACCTTTTCCATCAGCCTTAATCTGTACAACTGTTTTCTGGTTCTTTCCATCAGGTTTTACCCAGAACCTAAGTGCATTATATGAAGACCAGTCTGCTTCTTTAGAAAATTCAGCACCTACATATCCATTCTTTGCCAGAGTAAAGGCAAGCTTTAACGCATAGTCACCTTCATAGCATGGGTCTTTTGCAAGTGATAAATCAATTTTAGAGCTGCTGTCCTTACCTGCTGACCATTTTCCAATAAGAAGATTTACAAGCCCGCTGTATGATTCAAAATCATCAACCTGTTCTGGAAGCATTTTTCTTTCTTCAACATTAAAAATAACATCTATTGTCTGGTAACATTTACCATCGACATATAAACTAATTGTTCCATCTAAAACTTCTCCAAGAGATTTAAGGTCTTCAGCTTTTAATTCTGCATTATAAATTTTTCCGTTTGAAGAATCTTTAACTCCATTAATTGATATTTCCTTTCCGTTTCCTGACATACGGATTATTACAGACTGGGAATCACTTAACTCCTTATTAAATCTTGCTTTAAACGTTGCTGCATCAAGAATTCTGCTGTTTGCAATAGGATATGTCATATAACCATCAAGTTCATTGTCAGATGTCCCTGGTACAGTTATATCTGAAAAGTTATGAACAATCTCTTGCTGGTCAGCTGCAAATATACTTCTTTTATCCCTATAAAATTTAAGAAAATAATCTATTAACTCATGTCCTAAAAGAACATTTTCACCCTTTTTGCTCGCAACAAATGGCGTATAAAATGATTTAGTATCATAATTTGACCAAAGCATAAAATAACAACAGTTGTATCCAGGTTTTGTTACTAAATCAAGTATTTCAGTATACCATTCTTTACGCTCATTATTTGTCAGAAGCAGGGCTTTTTGTCCATTAAATTCCTTTTCATCATGTGCAATGCCTGTTTCTGTTACTGCAAATAGTTTATTATGCTCTTTGGCAAACTGGCTTGTAATCTTAATTGTATTTTCAAGAGTCTGTTGAAAAGTATATGAATCATCAGCTTTAGGATTAGAATCATAAGAATCAAATCCTACCATATCCACATAGTTGTCACCAGGATAACGCTCTGCGTATTCTTCTACAGAACCAGCCTCTGAGCCAGGTCCATATAAGTAAAGTAAGTTGTGGACACCTTGTTCACGTATATAATCAACTGTATACTTAAACACACTTTTATAAGTTTCAGGACTGCAGAAAGCTGCTCCCCACCAGAACCAGCTTCCAGTATTTTCATGAAGCGGTCTGAAAAGTATTGGTTCATCATCTAACCCCTTTGCATAATCTACTATTAAGTCGAGATATGCAGTATATGGGTCATTAAACTTACCTCCTGGGAGTATATTATTCATACAATCTCCTGTCAGTTTATAAGAATCTCCATTTTTATAATCATATTGGTCATACCTTTTTTCAGATGTACTTTCTTTTTTAACAGCATAAGCAAAATTAGGCAGATGTGAAGAAAGTGTCATAATTGCACCTTTTTCAATAGACTTCTTTGAAAGTTCTACAGCAGCTTGCACATCATCTGCATATGTACTATCATCCTTTGTTATATTATTTGTTTTTGCCTCATTTGGATATCTCTGGATATATTTTTCTGCAAATCCATGGAACAGGCTGCCACAATCTAATCCATCAATAGCTGATATTGAGCCTGTAACATCCTCTGTATCAGAATAAACGGATTTTGTTACCATATTTCCTGCTTTAAGTACTGTATCTTCCATATGTCCATAAATTACAGAAGAAGATTCACCAACAGCTTTAAGATACTGGTACAAAGCTTTAGTTTTATTATTTGCCTCCGGGTCAGCAAGTTTTATATTTTCTGTAGGATAAGTTTTGCTTTCTCCATTTATATTAATTTCTGTATTTGTAGATGTTATCTTTGTTGCTGTGCTCCGGTCTACTGTAAACTTCTCATATCCTCTGTCAATAGGTGCATTTCTTAATTGGATATTATCAATATAAATATCGCCATTATAGCCACCTTCGTTATTATCTGTAATACTAATTTCCAGCTTATCAGGCTTTACACTTTCTGCTAAAATAGAATTAATATCAAACTGGAATGTAGCCTTAATTGAGCCATCCGCTTGCTCTTCCTTTTTAAAATCTAAACTTTTATCACTTGATATATTAATTGTATTATTCCCAACAATTAATGACTGTCCGTCTTTTTCTGCCATTACTTTAACGTGAAAACGTTTCTTTGTACCATCCATAGAAGACTCTTTATAATATAAGTCAAATGAAAGAGATTTATAAGGGGACATAATCAGACCGTTTCCCATACCTTTGTAAAATATGCTTGCAGATGGCCAGTCTTCGTCTGTTGTACCTTTAAACTTTAACGACATCTTTAACCTTTGGTTATCCCAGACAAGAGAGGCATCGTTTTTTGTATTATTGGAAAGTTCCCAGCCGCCTAAATCATTTTCAGTATCAAATGTCCATTGAGAAGGCATTGATTCACCTATTGGTACATCTGAAACTTCGTCTGTACTAAATTGAATATTGTCAATATATATATTACCTTTAAATCCTATAGGATCTCCTTTTATAGCTATCTTAATTTTCTTAAGGTTTTTTCCAACTGCATTATTAATCTTATATTGACAAGTTGCCTTAATAAAATCACCGTCTTTTTCTTTATAAGCTTCTGCACCTGAAACATCATAACCATCTTTTTCAAAAAAAGATTCTATTGAACCAGAAGAATCATATACAGATATATAAGGATTAAGTGAGCCACCATTTTTATCTGCTTCTTTATAGTACAGATTAAATGAAAAAGACTTGTAAGCAGAAACATCTAATGCATTTGAAAACTCATATTCTACAGAGGCTTCATGCCATGCTTCTGCACTTGAAAAATCTACTTCCATTTTTAATCTTTTGCCAGTTTCATCCCATGAAACTGTATTTCCTACATCACTTGAAGTATTATCTGATCTTTTCCAGCCCTGTTCATCATTGTCGAATGTCCATTCAGTTTCTGTCCCTGTGCTTCCAGTTTCCTCTGCAGCATACGACACAGGAACAGGCTGTAAAGCTGTTACACACATCGCCAGTGCCAGTGCTTGTGCAACAATTTTTTTACCAGTATGCTTTTTAAGATTTTTTAAGTATCCCATACTTTATTTACTGCCCGAAATAAGGATGCAATTTGCACCTGGCAGTTTCTCCTTTCATATTTTTTAGTTTTAAAAATATCCTGTCTTTGTATTTCCTCAATAGACAGTGTTTTGCCGCCAGATAGTTTTTTAACTTTTTTTAGCCTGCAAAATCCCAATATTTATGTATACTTAATATTTTTGGGATATTGCAGTCTGACAGGCAATATTCAGACAGATATTAGTAATCTGCCTGTTATTGTTCCCACACCAGACCAGTTATATAGTGTTTTTAATCTGCCAGTATGGATGCAGGATTCGTAACTAAGTTAACTTAAATTAATTTTAATAATATTTTTTAATGGAGATTAATTTAAGCTAATTTATCTTATACTTAATTATATCTATATTTTCATTTTTGTCAATATGAATA
>DKXQ01000138.1 GCA_002493085.1 Lachnoclostridium sp. UBA7122 | reverse complement strand
ATTATAACATGAAAGAACCTTGTACGTCATTTATTTTATAAAAAACTTGTAAAGTGGTGATATACTTCTTACAAATACTTCTCACAACAATAGAACATTACTGACGCGCTCACAAGTTCGCTTGTCGTGTCGTTTTGCTATCGCTTCAACAACACTTATTGCTGACTTATGGAAAAGGTGTCACTTTGAAAGAATATATATAATTATAGGGATTCGTTCAAAGTGACACCTTTTTGTCATCATCCCTTAACAAAAAACGGTTCACTTTTTATTTGTATATAGAAGTATTATTATTATGCAATTAAGAAGTGAACCGTTTTTGATTTTCATTGATTTTGCTCAATTTCATATATTAGGAAGCAAGCAATCACAAAGATAATACAGTACTTCAATATGATTATCTGGATACCTGTAAGCTGGTTTGGGCTTTGAAAGTAATTTTGATTTTACATCAGCTTCATTATATACGCCAATATCAAGCAATTCCTGTATGTCATGTGGGATATTATTTTTATACTCTGTATTTTCATCCCACTTTTTCATGTTTTCGACATCTTTTTTATCAGCCAATTTAGTATTGCGTTCGTAATCAGCTTTTATCCTGTCTTTTATTTTTTCTATAAAATGTTCCTGTATTTCATTTTTCAGCATTTTGCATTCTTCATTATCGAGATTCAATTTTGAATCTAAATTTTCTAGTAATTTAATGTTAGAATGAATCTCTATTTGATTGTAATATTTCTCACAATTAAAGCCATATTCAGTATTGAGAACTTCATACACTCTGTTATAAAATTTTTCTATTATTTTTCTTCCCCTTTTATAGATAGAAAAAATACGGCTTACACCAAATTCTTTTAACACTATGCATTGTGCATCCCTAATATCATCTGTTTCCTTTTTTGTAGATGTTCTTTGGCTTCCATCTTTATTTATCAGCCAAAAATTTGTATAGTATGAGATAACTGAATAATCATTCTGCAAGGCATTCAATACACCAAAAATAATCCTCTGTTGTTCTGGTTTACAATATGAGTAAAATTTATCAATTCTAAATGTTATAATCTGTCTATTGCTTTCCATTATCTCATATTCAAGTTCAGAGTTTTTAAATTCAGTACCTACCAAACCTACACCTTTTGATAATTTATCTATTGTTGTGATGATATTCCCATGAAATAAAAAATACTTCACCATCAAGGGGATAATCTTGTCTTTATAGAATCCTTTTTTCCCTCTTGTATCCAGTATTTCTTCTAAAATAGGAATATCAAATATATCTGTTATCTGTATGGCATACTGCTTTATATCAGGTCTGTTTTGAATCTTACAATACTGGTTTATTATCTTATCTGCTTCGCTTTTTCGTTTTCCTTTAGATATTTTGTTAATATCTGTTATTAAATTTCCTTCCTTGTCTTTCATATTAAGATTTTCAACTCCAATAGTTCTGATAAATTCTTTTCTTCCTTTCTGGAATATCTGACCTATTTCTGTTTTAGTTTTTATTGCAACTTCTGTGACATCTTCTGGATTGCATATGAAATCAGATAATTCATATAATTTTCTGGATTCATTAATAGCTTCATTCTCTTTTGGCATAATTACATCAAAATCATACCTTGTAAGAGTATCATTGATGAGCAGATAAGATTCTATATCAGTTAGTTCCCCTTCATCATACTTCTTCATAATTTCAAGTAACTGCTTTTTATATGGATTGTCGGCTTCTAAATCCATAATTGAATCAATTAAATTTTGTTTCATGCTTTCCGTAGTCATATATATGTTCCTCCCTTGAATTATTTTGATACTGGATAGGCTATCAAACCAATTTTGACAATCTATCCAGATATTTCAGTTAGATAAAGATAAAATACTGTTTACCACAAATCATTTCCGCATATTTCTCTATGTATCTGATTTGTTTTTTCATAGTGTTCTTTTTCGTCATAATAAGCATTGGCAAGCCAGTTTTCATTTTCTGCTAGTTTTGACAGCAGTTCATAACCACGTTCTACGGTATAATCATCATGCCAATTCTTATCGCTATGTAATATCCAGTCTAAGGCAAGAAAATATGGAGCTGCATCATTGTTCATTGCAAACAATTTATTCAATGTAGAATAGTAGCGTTTTTCTAAATTCCCTGTTTTCTGGTAAATCCTGAAAAGCATTGTCATTAAATTTATTCCTGCTTCTTCATTCTCATTGTCCATCAATTCAGAGTATGACCGCATCACGGTTACTAAATCATACATATCATCTGAAAATAAAGTATCGTCAAACAGTTCTTCGTAGAAATCGTCACTTTGGAATAAGTCTTCATAACCATCAAAACAATATTTTTCTAAACTAGCGTCTGTGTCCGTATCAAGTTTGATTGCTTCGTTAAATTTTTCATTACTGGAATAAATAAATTGTGGCAGCATGATAAACTTTCCTTTGATTTTGTCTGTTATGAAATCAAGTGTCTGTTTTGTGTTTATAAAATCAAGTGCCTGTGTTGCTTTGTCGTTGTCTGCCAGTTTCATTGTCTGATTGTTTTGCATTTTTGTTTCCATGATAAATTTCTCCCTTCATTTTCTGCTTTTTATTTTTTGATTTTGCTTATAAATTTGCGCACTCAAATAAGCTATTCTTCATAGCATTTTTAAATTTTGAGCGCATTTAATAAACGTATGCATATCCAATTTTTTGCACTCAAATAAAATCATTCCATATTTAATTGTAGTATGATTGATTCATTGGAATTTTTAGCTCAATCAAAAGCTATTCACCAAGCATATAGGGATTTTAATATAGAGATTCTCGCAAATGAATCTTCTTAGAAATGAGGGAGAACTTTACTTTGATAATATCCTGTCTAACCATCTGATTATGGTTTTAGGTTGTGATGTCCTGTACAATTTCGTGTCATCATTATTTTAGAAATCTGCTGCCCCTATTCAATTTTTTCTAAAGATAACATTTTTATGTGCTATCCTTTCTAAATTTGATTTTAATTTCTAATTTCTTTGTCTAGTGTTTACCCTTATTTGTTATCAAATGCTAACTCATTCGTTTTTTTCTTGAAATAGTGCGTTATTGTACTGCCTATTTTAAGATAACTGTCTATGTCTGCATTTACTCCAAATAAATTTACATTTTTTTGAGTTGGAACTAATTTAGAAAGTATGCTGATTCCATTTAATGCTTTTATCTGGATATACTCACCACTTTTGGCTTCCGTAAGATGATTTTGTATGCAATCCTCTAAACAGCTGATAATGCTGCGAATTTCATCAGCAGTATACATACCCTGAAATATGGTTGATACTTCTTTCGCTAGTTCCTGCTGTGTATAGGTTATTACCTGATTCTTTTTACCCATTCTTTCACCTTCTTTCTTTTCTTGATTTTTAATAAATGAAATATTTATTTCGTATCGGAAATATTAAAAAGGCTGCTATATCGCAATCATTAGCCGATACATCCTTGCGAAATGTATTATACACCATTTTCACATACATTGCAAATCTAGCATTTTCAATACTTTTTCGTGTTCGGAGAGGTAATTTCCGAAAAATTTCGACCTTAAATTAAGTGTTTTTTTGTCTGGAATTTTGCCATTTATTAGTTAGAAATTGCAAAATAACACTGAAAATCAATGTGTAAAATTTTTATTAATTAATTATGAATTTTTTATAAATTGCATGCCGTTTTCCTATATTTTTAATGGATTTATAGAAACTTTTATGAATATATTTGGGATTAATAATGTATGAATTGTAAGGAAAAGTGCTTATTTTAAGAGTATGATAGCAGTAATAATAAGCCTTAACTCAATCTTCATAACCTCAAAACCATCCCGACCGAGAAGCATAGCTAAAATGTCAGATAAACGCATATATAAGCCATATAACCACATCTAAAAGCAGTAAAATCAACGGTTTTCTGTGCTTCACCGAAAAGTTGACAATCAATTCTTCCTGCTCTGATAGATTCCTCATAATAGATAGAGCAGTAGTCTTAGTCACAATACCAGTATCAACAAGTTCTGACAGTTCAGGTATCATGTTGGCAAGCTGTTTGTAGTTTTGGAGGGTGTCTACAGATATTCCCATTTGAGTAGCAAGGTCTGATTGAGTGGCTACCGAATTTTTCGGTAAGCTATGCTGGTTATTACCTTCCCTAATCCCATAAATCCTTTCTAGTTCCTTAATCCGCAACCCAACTTTCTTAGCAGAACCTCCTATATCACCACGCAATAAAAAGCAACCCTAAATCCTTTTCAGATTCAGGATTGCTTTTCTAATTCCTATTTAATTCTCATTTAACTTCTAAACATACTACACATTTTATGTATTTCAAACTGCTACATGAAGCGAATACCTGAAATCTCTCACTTCAAATTCAAACTCAAATAACCTATTTCCATAATCTTTTACCAAGCAATTATTAATTTCATCCAAAAGAATATTCATGATAACAGTATCAAACTTTTCTCTGCTCCGTTTTCTTTTGAGAATCAGGCGATTCTCTTGAATAGAATTAATCTCTACAGTTACATTCCTCTCCTTGCTACGTGCCAGCAGCATAAAAGACTCTGTAAAATTGACTGAAACATTTACCTCTCTGAATTTGCTATGTTTGGTGAATAATCCTGATAATACCTCTTTGTCAGTATCTTCCTGAAATCCATGCTTCAATAAAAAATCTTTGTCGATTGTGTTCATTTGTTTATAACCTCTTTTCTTTAATTTCTTAAATTCAAATTTGTTTATTCTAGGATTGTTTCAAATACAGAACTGTTTTCTTTGCTCCGAACTTGATTGAATAACATTTATTGCAGCAGATTTTTTCATTAATCAATTCATGCTCATGCAAACTAATAAACGCATCAATTACAGGAAATAACTCACGAACCATAGTAAAGAATGATTTCATCTCATATAAGGTTGATACGCTGCCAGTTTCATAGATTTTTTTCATTTTACAATACCTCATTTTCTGATTATGTTTTATTGTCCTTTTTTTAATCCTCTGCCCGATGCTATACTTTATGTATATTTCCGCTCCATCGGGCAGCATTGCACCTGATATAATCAGATAATCTTTCAAATGATTTAGTATGATTTCCTGTACAAAGCTAAGAAGTGAATCAACATCATATCCAAAATTATTCAAGTCAAGCGTATCACTTTCTAACAGTTCCTCCGCTATTAACATAGCTATGTCTGTTCGGTCTTTGTTCATATTTTCACCGCCTGTCTGTATTCTGTTAAAATAATAACTGCACCATCATCAACGCGCCAAACTGAAAACCAGCTTTAAAGTGTTCATGATTCAATATACATGAAGCGTCAAGAGCATCACCTATTTTGCTTTCTACGTTTTCTTCTATAGCTTCATCTGATAATTTTAATAGCGATTCATTTTTGCAATCCTGAATAAGCGCAATCCCATAATCACGAACCTGTTTCGTAAATGCTTTCTCATGTTCATAAAAATATGACGGAGCTTTCTCTGTTAGTGAAGTAATGGCATATTCTGTAAGTGCATCAAGACTTGAAATGTCTTTGAATCTGCTGTCTGGTTTAGGATTGCACGGAAAGGTATCTTGTTGATATTGTTGGCTTTGTTGGTTCTGATAGTCTTGTTGAATATTCATATGTTATCGCCTTTCTTTGTTGGGTGTTGTGTATAGATTTGTTTTTATGTTTCAATATCTGGATTGATTATATTATATCGTACCCGATATATCAATATGCGAATTAAACAACATTGCACTTCATATTTTGTGAAACTTGTATATTGTACCCGATAGTTATAAGTGTTATAATCATTGATATTATGGAGGTAGCATATATGCCAATATCTAAAGCTCAACAAAAGGCTGTCAGTAAATATATGAAAAATAACTATGATGAAATCAAAGTCAGAACACCTAAAGGTCATAAAGATAAAATCAAAGTTCATGCCGATTCACAAAAAGAAAGTGTTAATAGTTTTATCAATCGTGCCATAGATGAAACTATGGAAAGGGATAACTCTGTCTTGCCAAACAACATAGATAAACAGGAAGAATCAGGCAGTACAAATATGCCTGATTAAAAAAATGCGTAACTAATAAGGGTAAACACTAAAAAATGGAAAATAGTGTTTAACTTTATTAGTTATATGCTTTAATGGAAAATACCAGAAATATTGACAGACAAAAAAGCTATTGCAATCAAATCTAAGATATGCTATATTATAGACACAAACAAAAAAGCAACCGCCCACAAGGGGTTGACCGAATATCAAGATAGCAATGCCACCCATCTACCTAGCCAAAGTACAAGGGTGGCTTTTGCTATGTAAGGCTACTTACAAAACGTAAAAACGAATGTAAGCAATGCCAGAAGGAATATGCCAAATGTCAGCAACTCCATAAGAGAAATATGTATCTTGTGTTTCTTATGCTTTCTCTTTTTCATAGCATCACCCCCATTCTTTTTAGAATGAGGTCAACGCACCCTGTAACACAATTGCTCATTTGAGATTATAACACATCTTTTGACACTCCACAACAATATTTTTCATTTCTTCATCACGTACAAAAAGGATGCCAGAACCATTGACACCCTTTGTATTATGTTTCATATTCATACCGCTGTCATTTCTGCTTTGTCACTATGATTCTTTATGATACGGTTTACTGTGCTTCGGGATAGCTCTGCATTGCGTACTATATCAGATATCTTCATACCGCTGTCATATAATGCCATTACCATTTCTGCTTTCTCATTTTGTTTGCTTGGTCTGCCACCATTGCGCCCTCTTGCCTTTGCAGATACTAGCCCCTCTTTCGTTCGTTGTGAAATCAAATCACGTTCAAGCTGCGATAAGCCAGACATTACGGTTAATATGAGACAGTTTAAAAATATACATCTGCTGAAAACCTTGAATTTATGCGTGTTTGAGACAGTTTAAGGGAATATGAAAAACTGCTGCAACATACTGGCTGATAATATCGTTTCCTTTGCCGCCATAGATTACTTTTACCTTTACTTCAATGGCACATTTCTTCCCACCGAAAAATTCTTCGGAAAATGAAATGGTTTCCGGCCTGCTTACACGCTCCCCGGTATAGATCATATAGACTTCCGCTTCCGGCACATGGACTTTCTTGCTCCCATATAAGTCTGCCCCCTGTTCTCCAAAATAATCGTGATACGTCTGCACCAGATACATAAGCGCACGTATAATGATATTCATTGTCCATGCGGACTGCTGTTCAACAAGAAACATGATCTTATCCCCAACCCGGAACCCCAAGTCGTTAAAGATTCCATTCGTAAGTACATTCCTGATTGTAATATCCTTAAGCGCATCTTTCGTAGTCTCCGTGTCCTCCGGATGGAGCGCACGGTATAGCTGTATCAGGTATTTCTTATCCCGGAATAGCGTCGTGAATACGCTGTCTTTCACCGTATATTTTGCAAATGCTTCCTTTTTCTCCGCTGTTTTCTCTTTTGGTTCTTCCTGCACTGTTTTACCCTGCACAATATCACCTCGGTTCCGGCTTCCGCCTGTCTGACAGGTACGCTATGCCTGCTATGGTTTTATTATACAGAGAAATTCTCCACTATTCAAGACATAAAAAAAGAAGCATCCGGCAGCACAGGCCAGACACTTCTCTTTTTTATTTCCGTCTACGCTCCATATCCGCCGCAGCTTCCATCTGCTGTGTGGGCTTTCCGCTCCGCTTCGCGATTTCTGCCTGCTTCTGCCGCAGTTTTTTCAAAACGGATACCCTGCCATTTTTCTTTTTGACGTTATTCTTGTTCCCATCAATAAAGCTGTAATTTTGTTCTTCCCCACTCTCAATGCTTCGGAGGTACTCGCCATTTTCCATATATTTCTGCCAGTTTTCAAGGGATTGCTTTCCCTGACTGCTTAGGGACGGCGCAGTTGCCCCGGACGGCGCTGCAGCCCAATGTTATGATGTTGGGGTCAAAAGTATCA
>DKXQ01000273.1:586-7136 GCA_002493085.1 Lachnoclostridium sp. UBA7122 | reverse complement strand
AGATGTGGTATTGATGATGGAGGTTGACAACAGATGAAACAAACTCATAATATCTTACCGCACAAGGTAAACCTTTTGAGATAACCAGTGATATAGGTTCTGGAATACATTATAAGAAAAAAGAGTTGAAAGAACTTATTGGAGAAGGTGGTGTGGACAATGATAAAAACAATCAGTATAAAGACTGTACTGTCCATCCGGTGAATGAAGATATTGGAATAGATTTGGGAATTAAAGAATTTGCTGTATGTTCAGATGGGAATAAATATAAAAATATAAATAAAACACAAAAAGTTAGAAAAACAGAAAAAAGAAAACGCAGGTTACAGCGTTCCATATCAAGAAAATATGAGAAAAATAAGAAAGGAGAAAGTTACTGTAAAACAAGTAACATTATAAAAAGTGAAAAGAAACTTTTAAAATTAAACCACAGGCTAACGGATATCCGTCAGAACTATTTACATCAAACAACATCTGAAATCATAAAACGAAAACCAAGTTTTATCTGCATGGAATAACATTACTGTTATTATAGCAGACAGGTTCTTTCCAAGTTCAAAATTATGCAGCTGTTGTGGGAATGTAATTGACAGGGATTACCAGGCGGCTACTGGTACGTTAGCCAGGAATTTACGCCTGTGGAGTGTATAGAAACTTGTGAGTAGTTGGAATTTAACAAAAGCATACACGATGAAACAGGAATGAAACATAAAAGTTTATAACTTTTTATAAGTTTTCAATAACGGATTAGAGATGGGTTTGTTTAAAGATGATGATATAAGCGGGGCAGACGGATTTAATTTAGATGACAGTGCCTTAGGCAGTTTTGATGATGACAGCATTGATAAAGATTTGTTAAACCAGATTTTTGCTGATGACAGCACTTCTTCTGACGATTCTGATGATGCCCAGCTTGATATTGGCAGTGAAGGTTTTTATATTGATGAAGATGGACAGAAAGCTGCTGAAGAAGACCTGGTAGAAGAATTAGCAGAAGAAATAGCAGGGGAGCTGGCAGAAGAAGCAGCGGCTGATATACCAGAAAAAACTGAAACAGAAGAGCCAGCAAAAGGGGATACTGCAGGAGACGATATTGCAGAAGAGGCAGCAAAAACAGAACAAGCAGAAGATATAAAACAGGCAGAAGATATAAAAGAGGCAGAAGATATGCAGGAAACAGAGAAAGCAAAAGAAACAGAAACTGTAAAGCAGGTGAAAACATCTGTTGCACCAGCTTCTGTCAATGATGATATAGTCAATGATGAAGCAATGAAAGCAATGAATGAAGAGCGCCTTAATGGTACAGTAACAGTTATTACTGAGAATACAACTATTACTGGAAGCATTTCATCTGATGGCTCTCTTGAAGTCAGGGGCACGATTACAGGTGATATTGACTGCCAGGGAAAAGTGTATATTAATGGCATAGTATCAGGTGGTGTTTCTGCTGCTGAAATTTATGTAAATACACCTAAACTTAATGGCGGGCTTTTAAGTGAAGGCACAGTCAGGATTGGTGTAGGCACTGTAGTACTGGGTGATGTTTCAGGTTCATCTGCTTATATTGCAGGGGCTGTGCGTGGGGATATTGACATTGATGGCCCTTTAGTTATTGAGTCTACAGCTATTTTAAAAGGCAATATCAAGGCAAAATCTATTAATATCAATCCTGGAGCAATAATAGACGGATACTATTCACTGCACAATTCAGGAGTAGACCTTGACAAGTTTTTTGAAGAGGAGTAATAATAACTATGGCAAAGTATAAAAGAGTATTATTAAAATTAAGTGGAGAGGCTCTTGCCGGACCAGCTAAAACCGGGTTTGATGAAGCTACATGCATTGGTGTTGCAAAACAGGTAAAAGAACTATCTGATGCAGGTATAGAAATTGGCATAGTAACAGGCGGTGGCAATTTCTGGCGTGGACGGACAAGTGAAAACATTGACCGTACAAAAGCTGACCAGATAGGCATGCTGGCCACGGTTATGAACTGTATATATGTTTCAGAGATTTTCCGTTCAGAAGGTATAAAGACAAGTGTGCTTACACCGTTTGAGTGTGGCTCTTTCACAAAACTTTTTTCAAAAGACAGGGCAAATAAATATTTTTCAAAGGGCATGGCAGTATTTTTTGCAGGCGGCACAGGACATCCATATTTTTCTACGGATACATCAACTGTTTTACGTGCTGTTGAGATAGAGGCAGATATAATTCTTTCTGCTAAATCAATAGATGGTGTCTATGATTCAGACCCGGCATCCAATCCTGATGCTAAAAAATATGATGAAATCAGCATAGATGATGTAATTAATAAGCGTCTTGGGGTTATAGACCTTGCAGCAGCAGTACTTTGTATGGAAAACCACATGCCTATGATGATTTTTGGACTTAATGAAGAAAACAGCATTGTAAATACAGTAAATGGCATAACTAAAGGTACTTTAGTTACAGCATAGCTAAAATAAAGCCGTATTTCCGGCAGAATGGAGATTAATATGAGCGTTGAATTAAAAGAATTTGAAGATAAGATGAAAAAATCAGTTGAAAACCTTGCAGGTGATTATACTACTATACGTGCCGGACGTGCTAACCCGCATGTGCTTGACAAGATTACAGTAGACTATTATGGTGCCCCATCCAGTCTCCAGTCAGTTGCTAATATCTCTGTATCAGAAGCCCGTACACTTGTAATACAGCCGTGGGAACCAGGCCTGGTTAAAGAAATCGAAAAAGCAATACTTGTATCAGACCTTGGACTGACCCCAAATAATGATGGCAGGGTTATACGGCTTACGTTCCCTGAGCTTACAGAAGAAAGGCGCAAGGAACTTGTAAAAGATGTTAAGAAAAAAGGAGAAGAGTGCAAGGTCGCAATAAGGAATATACGCAGGGATGCCAATGATATGGTTAAAAAGCAGCAGAAAGCAAATGAAATCTCTGAAGATGAGCAAAAAGATTCTGAAACAGATATACAGAAGTTGACAGATGGATATGTAAGTAAAGTTGACAAAATGATTGATGATAAGTCTAAAGAAATTATGACTGTATAAAAAAAGCCACCATTTGCTGGTGGCTTTTTTACTCTATGCCCCATCCATTTCTTAATTTCCTGATACACTCCAGGAATACAGGTTTCTGCGCATATATAAAACTACGTTTACTGTAATTATAATTAATAATATCCAGTGCGTCTTCTTCTGTTGCAAAAATACATCTGTTAATATCGATATAGATTTTCTGAAGACTTAAATCTTCAATTTCAAAAATATTTTCACAGATGGAGATAGCTGGTACATTTTTTTCAGGTTTTACAGTCCAGATAATATTATAACCATTATCTGCTGCCAGTTCCCTTAGCCATTCTGCTGTGCCAGGAAAATTATTTTCTTCCAGGCAAATTTTTTCTTTTCCTTCAAATAAATGCAAAAAAGGTGTATCATCAAAATCCAGATTAAAAATCCTGTTTTTCCCTGCTTTTCCCATAATGCCATGAATTGCGTCATCATAGGCGAGCATAACTGTCCTTGTACGGTTTTCACATCCTGTATGAAGTCCCTCATATGTAACTTGGAACAGGGAGCCTAAAAAAGTCTCTGCCATCCGTCCAAGGTCTTCATTCTTTGTATGCCTTGCAAAGAAAACAATCCAGTTGCGCCATGCATAATAAGTAGGAAAGGTATTTACAACTTCATTTTTTGCCCCCATGGCATGAAGTGCTTTGGCCTTTCCAACAGAAGCCACCTTATATCCTGAAAGGTTACAGCGGTAACACCATTCTGTATCATCCCAATATAAAAAGTTCTCTTCTGGCATAAATCCAATTTTATCAATAATGCTGCGCCTTACCATAAGTGAACATGCTGCGGCTGAATCTACATAAAGGTATTCTGGCATACTGCCATCTTCTGTTTCATTATAATAGTAAACCTCTGTACAGAAATTTTTAAAATCAATCTTTTGTCCAAACTGCTGTATATATTCTGGTGCTTCCAGATGGTATACTTTTGCAGCAGCCATGCCCGCTTCACTGTGGTTTTCTAAAAAATTGTAAAGACTGCCTATTGCATTTTCATCAAGCAGTGCATCATTATCTACACACATAAGATATGGATATCCTTTTTTGTATGCTTCTTTAAGTCCTGTATTAAAACCACCGGAACCGCCAAGATTCTCGCGGTTTTCAAGTAAAGTAAGTTTTGCTGGATATATTTCCTTTATTCTTCTTACAGAATTATCTGTAGAGCCATTGTCTACCACATAAAGATCATAATCTGTAAACTTTGATTCTAAAATACTCTGGATACAGTCCAGTACAGCATCTTCTTTATTATAATTGCAAATCACAATACCAATTTTTTTCATATTGCCTCCAAATATTTAAAATTTGCCTTATACACAGCCTTTGTCTGATTTTAACATTTGTACAGTTGTTTGACAATATATAAATAGTTTTGTATATTTATGGTAAAAGAAAAACAGGAGGGCAGATTGATTATGAAGATATTACCAAATAATAGCAAACTCTCATATATTGGCAGGATTGACTGGAGCAATCCAGAAGAACCGGTTTTTGTTTTCCCATGCACTTCAGTAAGTATGCACTTTATAGGGAATACTTTAAAAGTTTATCTTAAAAATAACAATGCGTACTGGGATAATTATCTTGGATGTATTGTTGATGGCAGGCATTTTGCGCTTTTGCTTCCAAAAGATGGCAGTGTTTCTTTAGATATTGGGATAGAACCATTAGAAAATAATGAGCATAAAGTATTGTTTTTTAAGAGACAGGACTCATGTCATGAAATAACATTTCTTGGATTTGAAATTGATGATGATGGAAAGCTGCTAGATATGCCAGCAAAACCAGAACGGAAAATAGAAGTATATGGTGACTCTGTGTCAGCAGGAGAAGTTTCAGAAGCTGTAAAGTATATTGGAAAAGAAGATCCAGAACACAACGGTGAATATTCTAATAGCTGGTATTCTTATGCATGGATGGTTGCGAGAAGGCTTAATGCACAGATTCATGATATTGCACAGGGCGGCATTGCACTAATGGACAACACAGGTTATTTTAATGAACCAGAACAGATAGGAATAGAAACTGCATGGGACAAGATACGTTATAACCCGGTACTTGGAAAAACAACAGAATGGGATTTTTCCAGATATATCCCACAGCTGGTTATAGTGGCAATTGGCCAGAACGACAGTTATCCATATGATTATATGAAAGAAGATTATAACAGTGAAAAAGCTTTAATCTGGAAAGAACATTATAAAAAATTTATCCAGAAAATACGAAGTAAATATGAAAATGCGTATATTATATGTTGTACAACACTTTTAGAACATGATAAAAACTGGGACAATGCAATTAGTGGGGTTGTAAAAGAACTTAATGACAAAAAAATATCACAGTACCTGTTTAAACGGAACGGATGTGGCACGCCAGGACACTTAAGAATACCAGAAGCAGGAGAAATGGCACAGGAACTGTGTAATTATATCATCAGTCTTGGAATAGAAGAATGGTAACAGTGCTGCTATTAAAACTTTACAACATTGGCAATGGCATATAACAGTTTGGCATATACTGGCTTACAATGCAAAATATGCCATTAAACTAAGATAGGATGTTGCAAGGTGCAATTTTCCCCACACTCTTGCTATTTCACCGTCTAAAGGCGATGGGGTTCCTTGCTGCTTTATTATGAATTTTACTTTGATTTAAAAAATTTTTATTTTAAGAAGAAGTATGGCATTTTAATGTTTTATGAAAATGTTCCATTAGGACTACATGTAAGTGTTACTGTTTTATATATAGTATTATAAACAATTGAATTTTTAATAAGTTTTGCTGTTACTGAAGCTATGGCTTTATTACCATTTTTGTCTGCAGATTTATCAAAAAGCTTCCAATATTTATTATGTGATACGGCAACAACTTCCGATTTTGTACATCTGGCAGAGCCATTTCCATATGTAAACGTTCCTTTTACTTGTATAGACCACATAAGTTTATTAGAATCATTGTAATATTCTGCTGTTTTGGTTTTTGTCACTGTTTTTATTTCTGATATTGTAACAACATCTAGGGAAGGATCTGGCACAATATCTGTTAAAAAGGTAACTATGTAACTTCCATCATCAAAATACTCAATTTGCTTATTTAAATTTTGATGGGTATACGCAAAAACTGTTGAACATATAATCTGTGAAAACAATAAAGCTGACATTAATAAAGTAAAAATTTTTTTCATTTTATTTTCCTCTCTTTTCTATTTAATAATAATTTTTTCATGTGTAATAATACTATTATGTATTTCGTGGTACAGTTTTATATTAGCGCTTATACTAATGATAAAACCAGCCAATGTAAGGACTAATATACAATAAAGACAGAAACGGAGAATTTTTGCAGTGCGGATTTTTTTCATAATATACCCTGTATCTGCCAATTCATAGTATTCTGTTACAATATTTACAGGAGTTCCAAAATTTTTTTGTAACTCATCATAAGTAATATCAGGTTTTATCTGATTTA
>DKXQ01000273.1:0-306 GCA_002493085.1 Lachnoclostridium sp. UBA7122 | reverse complement strand
TAATATCAGGTTTTATCTGATTTAATTCTGTGATACGCATCTTATAATCTCTTATAAGCCTTCTTTCCTGTTTTCCTACAGAAGGAATAATTGTCTTAATATCTCTATAATATTTCTTCGAATATTTATTCATAAAACTTCCTCCGCTAACTATTCCAGCCGTTTTTTGCCTAAAGAGCACATTTTTAAAAGTGTATCTTTTTGCCATATTTCTTCTTTTATATATAATTGTATCACAAAAATAAAAAAAATAAATACCTATATAATCTAAATAATTATTGACAAATATAATTAAAAAGTATATAG
>DKXQ01000150.1 GCA_002493085.1 Lachnoclostridium sp. UBA7122 | reverse complement strand
TATTTTGGCTGCTTTTAAATAAAACCGTGGATATAACTAAAAAGTTAATTTAAAATCCAGAAAATTGATGACATGCCAAAATTTTACCTAAAATGGCACAAAGAGTAAATTCTCTGAAATGGACATTTGGAGATATAATAGCAAAACAGACTGTCAGAAAATGTAATATAAGCAGACCAACATTTTATAGAAAAGTACATAAATACAAGCTTTTTAAGAAAAAACAAAAATAAAGAAGAAGGACTTAAGATTATTGTAAGCGGCACTGCTAAGGAAGCACAGTACAAGGTATCTTTTGCTGGTGGTACGGCACCGGCAATACAAAATGCCAGTGTATCTCTTTCTTCTGAAAGTGTTACACACAATGGCAGCACAGACCTTATAATTACACCAGCTGAGGGATATAAGATAACAGCACCTAAAGCAGAAGTTAAGGATAAGAATGTATGTAACTTCCCAGAAACATATAAGCCAGGTGCTAATGGAAGTATTATCTATACTATTTCAGATATTACAGGAGATGTAGAGATAACTTCTGTAACAGCAAAGGCTGAAACAGCAGCTTTTGTTGAGGCAGGTACAAATACTGATGCCCAGAAGGAGGACTCAACGACACAGATTGCGCTTTCGCTTTCTGTAAAAACGGCAAAAGAAGAACTGACAGAAGAGGAAGAAAGCAAGGCAATAGCTGAGATTATGGAGAAACATAATGCCAGCGGCAGCACTAAGGTAACTCCTGGCAGCATGTTTATACCTCTTGATATTTCACTTTTTGCAAAAGTCCTTAACCATAAAGAAGACAAAGTCAATAGTACAAAGATTAAATTAAGAGATACAAAAACTGGTATGATAACTATAAGGATGAATAAACCTAAAAAACTTCCCAAATTAGATGAAAAGAAAAAAAGGAAATTCTACATGATACGTATCCATATGGACAAAAACGGAGCTGTAAAAAGGGATGTCTTAAATGTAACAGAGAATGAGGACGGCACTCTTTCAACAGACAGCAATTTGTTCTCAACATATATTCTTGGCTACGTAGATGAAGAAGAGACTGCTTCATCCCCGTCATCAGGATTAACAGGCGGTACAGCAGTTGTAATGCCTGGCGCTGGTGGCAGTGGCGGAACTGCTGCAACACCAACACCTGTTCCATCTGCTACACCTGGTACAACAGCAAGTGCTGCTCCATCCGCTGCCCCTGGTACAACAGCAAGTGCTGACCCATCTGCCACTCCAGGCACAGTAACAGATACAACACCATCTGCTGCCCCAGGTGCTGCCCCATCTGCTGCCCCATCTGCTGCCCCTGGTACAACAGCAAGTGCTGCTCCATCTGCCACGCCTGGCACAACACCAGATACTAAGCCTGATGTTACACCAGGTACTGTAACAGACACAACACCTTCTGCAAAGCCAGCCCAGACAGTAAAGACTGGCAAAAAGGTTACTAAAGGCAATGTAAAATACAAGGTTACAGCAGCCAGCGGCTCAAGGACAGTTACTGTTACTGGTGCAAAGAGTGTAAAGAATATTGTTATTCCTGCCAGCATTAAGATTGAAGGAAAGACATATAAAGTTACATCTGTTGCTAATAATGCATTTAAGGGCAATAAAAAGCTTGTGAAGATAACAATAGGCAAAAATATAAGAAAAATTGGCAGAAATGCTTTCAAGGGATGTGCCAATTTAAAGAAAGTAACTATAAAAACTACAAAACTTACAGCTAAGATGACAGGTAAAAATGCATTTAGCGGAATTAACAAGAAAGCTGTAATCAAAGTTCCAAAGAATAAGGTTAAAGCATATAAGAAAATTATTATGGCACGTGGTGCAGTAAAGAACGTCAAGGTTAAATAACAGCCAGATTATGTTTAACTTGTAAGAAATACCAACAGGGCTGCTACATTCTTTAGTTAATGTAGCAGCCCTTATTTTAGCGGACAGGTTTTGTCCACTTAAAAGTGGGAGATTTCTTGCTAATATTTCGTTAAAAACTATTGACATTTTTTAGCGTAATTGGTAGATTATTACTTATACAACCGATTGCGCAAGGACGTTGTGGAGATGATGATGTGAATAAGAATGTGACGATTGCAGATATAGCAGAAAGCCTTGGCATTTCAAAGACTACTGTATCACGTGCACTATCTGGAAAGGGGCGTATAAGTGAAGCCACGAGAAAGAGAGTGCGGGACTGTGTGGAAGAAAATAATTATAAACCTAATGTTATAGCCCAGGGGCTTGCAAAATCTAAAACGTATAATATAGGGGTAGTTATGCCATATGATTATGGTCTGGAGGACATGTCGTATTTCCAGAGCTGTCTGGTGGGGCTTCAGGAGATGGCATCTTCGTATGGATATGATATAATATTAACAGTTTGCAATAACAGCGACCTGGGACAGCTTAAACGTGTTATTTCTAATGGCAAGGTTGATGGTGTTGTGCTTATGCGTACTCTTGTAGAAGATGAAGCAGTAAAGCTTTTGCAGGAAAAAGCGTTCCCATTTGTAGTTATTGGAATGTCAGGATATGACAATGTTATCCAGATAGAGCACAACCATTTTGAAGGATGTAAGGAACTTACATCAATATTGCTTATGAAGCATATGAGGAATATTGCAGTGATAGGCGGCAATGAATCGCATATGGTTACAAGAAGCCGTATAAGCGGGTTTAAAGCTGCGTATGAGCAGCTAAATATTCCTGTTGACCCTGGACTGATATACCTTAACCAGGATAACAGCATTATGGTTGAAAGGGCTGTTGACCGTATATTTATGAAAAGGGCAGACTGTATAATATGTATGGATGACACGATATGTTCAGCGGTGCTGAATAAACTGAGAAAGGATAATATTGAAATTCCTGAAGATGTGAAGATAGCGTCATTTTTTGACAGTATGCTTCTAAAACATAATATACCAGCAGTTACATCGCTTTCTTTTGATGTGAGGGAAGCGGGAAGGGTTGCATGTAAAAAGCTTATAGATTTGCTTGATGGGGACAAGGTAGACAATATAACATATTTAGGATATAAAGTAGAGCTTAAAGAATCAACAAGGTAAGCCTGTTAGATACGGCATGGAGGCTGTTTAATGGATAAGTTTATAAAGGGAATGGATGTTTCCACTTTACCAGAGGTGGAGAGATGTGGTGCAGCATTTTATGACTATGGCAGACAAGGAGATTTGTTTGATATTGCAAAGGCTTATGGAATTAATTTTGTACGCATAAGGCTTTGGAATGACCCATATGATGAAGAGGGCAGCCCTTATGGTGCGGGGACAAATGACTTGGAAACTATGATTTGCCTGGCAAAAAGGGCTAAAGCGCATGGCATGAAAGTGCTGCTTGACTTACATTATAGTGATTTCTGGGCTGACCCTGGCAAGCAGGTAAAACCAAAAGCATGGAAGGACATGGACGCAGATGCGCTTGAGCAGGCTGTCTATAATTATACTGTGGATGTTATGAATGTATGCAGGGACAATGGCTGCCTGCCTGATATGGTACAGTGTGGCAATGAGCTGACCAATGGCATGCTGTGGCCAGAAGGACAGATTTTTTGCGAAAATGATGAAAACTTTAAAGGGCGTGTGCCAGAATATGACAACCTTGCACGTTTTATAAGTGCTGGAATACGTGGTGTTAAATCTGTAAATAATAATACCCTGATAATGATACATCTGGATAATGGCGGCAATAACGAGTTATACCGCCGCTGGTTTGATAATTATATAAAGCGTGGTGAAGACTTTGACATAATAGGCCTGTCTTATTATCCGTTCTGGCATGGCACGCTTGATGAGCTTAGTGCAAATATGCAGGATATTGCAAGGCGCTATGGCAAGAAACTTATTATAGCTGAGGTTTCTATGGGACACACCATGCAGGATTATAAAGAATATGAAAAACTTGATGACAGTGAACGCAAGGGAATGGCTACACGCCAGGAACTTGCTGATAAAATCAAGTATCCCATGACAAAAGAAGGACAAGCAGCATTTATAGAGGATATTATGGACAGGCTGTGCAATGTGCCTGATGGCCTTGGGGCAGGCTTTTTTTACTGGGAACCGGCATGGCTGCCTGTACCTGGCTCTGGATGGGCTACACAGGCTGCACTGGAATATACAGGTGAGGCAGGCCCAGGCGGCAATGAGTGGGCTAACCAGGCATTATTTGACTATGATGGCAATGCACTTCCAGCATTAAAGGCCATAAGGGATTATAAACCTGTCAGGAAAGTGGGCAAGTAATAAAAATAAATATAAATATAAATTGTACAGTTTAACCTGTACAAAGAAGGAGGATATTTTATGAAGATTTTAGTATTAGGTGGTGCAGGCTATATTGGTTCACATACTGTAAGTGAGCTTGTGGATTCAGGGGAAGAAGTTGTTATTGCAGATAACCTTGAAACAGGCCATATTGAGGCAGTGAACCCAAAGGCAAAGTTTTACAAGGGGGACATACGAAACAAAGAGTTTGTGGACAGTGTATTTGAAAGTGAAAAGATAGATGCAGTCATACATTTTGCAGCAAATTCACTTGTGGGTGAAAGCATGGTTAATCCACTTAAGTATTATGATAACAATCTCTATGGTACAAAGGTACTTTTGGAAAGCATGGTAGAACATGGCGTTGACAAGATTGTATTTTCATCAACAGCTGCGACATATGGAGAACCTGAAAGCATACCTATACTTGAAACAGACAGGACAGAGCCAACTAACCCATATGGCGAGACAAAACTTTCTATGGAAAAAATGATGAAATGGACAGATGTTGCACATGGACTGCGCTATGTTGCACTCAGGTATTTTAATGCATGTGGTGCGCATAAGAGCGGACAGATAGGCGAAGCACACAGCCCTGAAACACATCTTATACCACTTATCCTGCAAGTGCCAAATGGCCAGAGGGAGGCAATTAATATATTTGGCGATGATTATGATACAAAAGATGGTACATGTGTAAGGGATTATATCCATGTGACAGACCTTGCACAGGCACATATACTTGCAGTAAAATATCTGGCAGAGGGCAAAGAGAGCAATGTATTTAACCTTGGAAATGGTGTAGGGTTTACTGTAAAAGAAGTTATTGAAACTGCACGCAAAGTTACAGGCCATCCAATTCCGGCGGTTGTTGCACCACGCCGTGGCGGGGACCCGGCAAGGCTTATTGCTTCAAGTGAAAAAGCAAAGAGTGTGCTTGGCTGGAATCCGGAGCATGCTGACCTTGAAGAAATTATTGCATCTGCATGGAACTGGCATAAAAACCATCCAAATGGATATGCAGAGTAAATGCTTTGTAGCAGAAAGGACAGTGCTTTAGTATGGATTACGGTCTGATTGGTGAAAAGCTGGGACACAGCTATTCAAAAGAAATACATGAGATGCTTGCAGATTATACTTATGATATACACCCTCTGGACAGGGAAGAGCTTGTTCCATTTATGGAGAAACATGAGTTTAAAGCAATAAATGTGACTATTCCTTACAAACAGGATGTTATTCCCTTTCTTGACAGTATTGATGATAATGCAAAGGCAATAGGTGCTGTTAATACTGTTGTCAATAAAGATGGACAGCTTTTTGGATACAATACGGATTTCTCCGGCTTTATGTATATGTTAAAGAAACACAATATAGATGCTGGTGGCAAAAAATGTGTTGTGCTTGGAGACGGAGGCGCTTCAAAAGCTGTAGTGGCTGTGTTAAGGAAGATGGGTGCAGGGGAAATTGTTATTGTAGATATAATAAAGACAGAAAATGCAATCACATATGATGAGTGTTTTCAAAAGCATACAGATGCAGAATTTATTGTCAATACAAGTCCTGTGGGCATGTATCCTAAGTGTGGTGCAAGTCCTGTGGATTTAAAGAAGTTTGCGCAGTGCAAGGCTGTGGCTGATGTTATCTATAACCCGCTTGAAACAAAGCTTATCACCCAGGCAAAGGAACTTGGGATGACAGGGGTAAATGGTCTTGAGATGCTTGTGGCACAGGCGTTATATGCAGTGGAATTTTTTCTTGGGACAAAGCTTGATGAAACAAAGATAGATGAAGTGTACCACAAAATATATTGTGAAAAATTAAAAGAACAGTAATTTTACTTAATGTAATATTAGATTGCAGTAAGGCAGCTTGTAATAAAAGCTGCCTTTTTTTCATATACATGTTTTAGAGGCAAAAATAATTTGTATATGGGAGGTTAATTATGGATGGCAGCAGAGACAATATAGGACAAGTTTTGCAAATTCTTCCTGTTCAAGCCAGAAAAATGGTTAGAGAAACTTTTGACTGTTTATATGGCATACAGGAAATACGCTTAAGGGCAGGCAGGCCTCTTATTATCGTATATAGAGGCAATGAGTATTTTTTAGGCATAAATAGCGGGCTTACGCATAATATAAAAAAGGCGTACTGCATTTCTGCCAGTGAAATAAGGGAGGCTATGGATTACATAAGCAGTTATTCCAGATATGCATTTGAAGAAGAACTGAGGCAGGGGTATATAACGGTACAAGGAGGACACAGGGTAGGTGTGGCAGGAAAAATATTGTGGGAAAATGGGAGAGTAAAAAATATGAGTAATATATCTTTTTTAAATATCAGGGTTGCACATCAGGCAATGGGATGCAGTAAGGAAATTATACCTTATATCATGCATAACGACAGTATCTACAATACACTGCTTATATCGCCTCCAAGGTGTGGAAAGACAACTTTGTTAAGGGATATGATACGCATATTATCAGATGGGGATGGGCACAGACGTGGCTTTACTGTTGGTGTTGTTGATGAGCGTTCAGAACTTGGTGCATGTTATAAGGGATGTCCACAGAATGACCTTGGATGCCGTTCAGATATACTGGACGGCTGTCCGAAAGCAGAGGGGATGATGATGCTTGTGCGGTCAATGGCACCTGAAATAATTGCAGTGGACGAGATTGGCTCTAATAAAGATGCAAGTGCTGCCAGTTATGTTATGAACTGTGGCATACGTGTGATAGCAACAGTCCATGGCATTGACATGGGTGATATAAGAAATAAACCTGTGCTTGGAAGCCTTGTAAAAGAACAGGCTTTTCAAAGATATATTCTGTTAGAGGCCGGACAAACAGGAAAGATAAGCCAGATATTTGATGAAAGGGGGTCTGTTATATATAAACATGATTATAATGTATCCAGAGACAAAAGCACAGATGGGGTGAAAAGTGCATGATTAAGTTTATAGGTGTATTGCTTATAGTATCAGGCGGAATACTGGCTGGAAATTATTTTGCTGAAAAAGGCAGAATCAGGATACATATTTTAGAAGAACTTGAACAGGCACTGCAGTTTATATATGGCGGAATAGAATATGCTGCTGAAGATATAGCAGAGATATTTGCCAGTCTGGCATTAAGAGGCAGATATTGCAGTGGTTTCTGGCTCAGGATGTATGACAGGCTTTCGGAGAGGACAGGGTGTGACTTGTACAGTATATGGGTTAGTGAACTGGATAACAGCTCATGGATTAAATATCTTTTATATGAAGACAGGCTGTTTTTAGAAGAAGTTGGCAAAAATACCGGCAATCTGGACAGGCAGAGCCAGCTTCATACACTGGAAATATTTAAAGACAGGATTAGCAGCATGATAAAGGCGGCAAAGAGCGGATATAAGGACAGGGCAAGGGTATGCCATGCCACAGGGGCAGCAGCGGGAATATTTATCAGTATTTTGCTCATATGATGTCTGGGGCACTTCTGGATTTGGAGGAATAATATGACAATTAATCTTATTTTTAGAATTGCTGCTGTGGGAATACTTGTATCAGTGCTTGGACAGGTCCTTAAACATTCTGGCAGGGATGAACAGGCATTTCTGGTGAGCCTTGCAGGTCTTATTCTTGTATTATTGTGGATAGTTCCATATATAGAAGAATTATTTGAGACTATACAGAAGTTATTTTCAATGGGGTGATTTAAAATGGTAAAAGTTGCTGTTATAGGTATAATTGCTGCTTTTCTGGCGATGGTTGTAAAGAAAGGCCAACAGGAATTTGCAATGTTAATTATACTTGCTGCAAGCCTTCTTATACTTGGACTTGCCTTGTCAAGGATTAATGATGTGATTAGTGTAATCCATATAGCAGAAGATTATCTTGGCAATAACTCCATTTATATAAGTATCCTGCTTAAAATGGCTGGAATTACATATGTTGCGGAATTTTCCTCCAACTTGTGCAGGGATGCGGGATTTGGCGCAGTTGGAAACCAGATTGAATTTTTTGGCAAAGTTATGATTATTGCAATAAGCATGCCTGTAATAAAGTCACTGTTACAGACAATATCAGAAATTTTATAGCTGGCAGGAGTGGTGTAGATATGGAAAATGTTACTGATAGTATTCTGCAGGAAATATCAGATGGGGATATACAAAAGATTATTGATGAAACACTTGGCGGATATACATTTAACTTTTCAGATTATGTAGGAAATATAGTAAATGGCCAGAGTCCTTTTTCATTTGAAGAAACTGTAAAATTTATTCTAAATGGCATACATGATAATATAATACAGGAAAAAAACCTATATATATATCTTATCATTATAGCTGTTATGGGCGCTGTAATTGCTAATTTTTCAAAACTCCTGCAAGGCAAAAAAGTTGCAGAAACAGCATTTTATATGGTGTACATGCTGTTTTTTTCAGTTCTTACAGTTTCATTTGTACAGATAAGCTCAGTTGCAGCTGGAACACTACAAAAAGTATTTGACTTTATAAAAATATTTTCGCTGGCATATTTTACATGTATTACATTTACATATGGAAGTATAGCAGGAAGTGTATTTTATGAATTTACACTGCTTATGATGAATGTGGCAAGTTATGTTATTGTAAACTTTGCACTGCCAGCCATAGAATTTTATTTTTTTCTGCGGATTGCAAGCCAGATTTCAGAAGAAGATATGTTTTCAAGGCTTGCAAGCCTTATTAAAGATATGGTAAATACAGGGCTTAAAACAATGTTTGGCATAATTATGGGAGTAAACGTTGTGCAGGGACTTGTAGTACCTGTTGCAGCAGAAGCAAAAAACTCAGTTATCGTAAAAATGGGAAGTTCTATACCAGGCATCGGTAACACAGTAAGCAATGTTGCAAGTACAGTATTATGTGCAGGCAAACTTGTTAAAAATGCGGTTGGCATTGCCGGGATAGCTGTGGTAATTTTTATATGTCTTATTCCGGTTTTAAAGATTTTTACAAGCAAGGTTATATACCAGATAATTTCGGCATTTATACAGCCTGTTTCAGATAAAAGAATTGCCAGCTGCCTGGATGCAGCGGTGACTGCACTGAAAATGCAGGTATATGCAGTAGGGACAGGATGCATGATGTTTGTAATATCAATAGCACTGATTAGCGCAATGACAACATAGTAAATCATTTTGGACGTGTATAAAACAGGAGGACACATATGGCTGGCTTTGTTAAAAATATACTTGTATTTGCCCTGCTTGTTACTGTGATGAAGGGTATTATTAATAATGAGAGTTTTAAGATGTATTTTAAGTTTTTCAGCGGGCTGGTACTTGTGCTTCTTATGGCCAGCCCGCTGGTAAGTTTTTTATCAGGCGGTGATGGCTGGTACAGGCTTCTGGAAGAAGCTGTTTTTAATTTTGAATTAGATAGTGTAAGTGATGAACTGGATATAGCAGATGGAAGGTTTGAGGAGATTATAAGGGAAGAGTGTAAGGAGGATATTGAAGTACAGATTAAGAAAATGGCACAGAAAAGGGGCATTAACGTTAAAAATATTGAAACTAAGTTTAACAGTGGCAACAGTTCTATACAACTGGTATCAGTTGATATAGAAATGACTGCTGGCAACAGCAAAGAGACTGGCAGCCAGCCTGTGGATACAGGCACTGGCAGCATTAAAACAGTTGATATAGAAACTATAAATATAATGTCTGATGAAAATTGCGGGAATACCAGCAATGCTGGAAGAGAGGACATCAGAAAACCAGTTAAAGGCAAAAATGCCAAGAGGCTTAAGGAAGATATAAGCAGCTATTTTCTGATAAAGGAGGCGGCAGTAAATATATGGGAATAAAGCAGGATAATAAAAATCTGGGTGAGATAATCCAGAAAATAGGGCTTCCACGCATTATTATAATAATTCTTGCTGGAATTGTACTTGTCGTTACATCTGTTGCTGATAAAAAAGAGAAAGATAATGCAAGTGATGATATATATTACACTAAAAATACAGATAAAGCTGCCAGTATTCCTGAAACTTTAAGTGAATCTGCTGCCCTTGATGCTATGGCAGAATATACAGCAAGAGAAGAGAAAAAGCTTGAGGAAGTATTGGGGGAGGTTGAGGGAATAGGCAAAGTCAAGGTTATGATTACACTTGCATCATCAGAAGAACGTATGACATTACAAAATACTGACAATACTGAAAATAGTACAGATGAAAATGATATGAGGGGAGGGAGCAGGAAAAAACAAGAGTACAGTTCAAAAAGTGAAAATGTGATAATTTCATCAGATGGCGGTGAACATCCATATGTTGTGCAGGTAAATTCACCCAGGATAGAAGGTGTAGCAGTTGTTGCACAGGGTGCAGGAACCGGGAAAAAAGATAGTGAAATAATTGACGCTGTAGTGGCATTATTTTCAATCGAACCTCATAAAATCAAAGTAATGAAGATGGAAAAATAAAATGAAAGGATTAATGTAATGAAAAAAGCATCTCACAAAAACCAGATTATTATTACAGCGCTTGCAGTGATGATAGTTGTAGCAGGTTACTTGAATTTTACTGGGCAGGAAATCAGCACAAGCGGACTTAAAAAAAGCAGCAAGGAAACAGTAAGTGACAATAACAGCCAGAATGTGGATGATTCATCTGGCAGCCAGGCAGAGAAAACAGATGAAGAAGATTTTACAACAGATATTTCAGCAGAGGATAAAGGAAATGATGATTATGTAGTTGCTGACAGCGGGGAAGTGGTAGCATCAGAAGAAAGCCCTGGCGAAGCAGTAATGGTTTCAAATACAATTGGTGCAGACTATTTTGCATCTGCAAAACTTACAAGGGAACAGACGCGGGCTAAGAATAAAGAGACCCTTATGAATATAGTCAATAATAAATCAGTTGCTTCTGCAGATAAACAATCTGCAATAAAACAAGTTGCCAATATTACAAAAAATTCTGAAAGGGAAAATGCTGCTGAACTTATGCTGCAGGCAAAAGGATTTCAAAATGCAATTGTAAGCATAAGCGATGGCAATGCGGATGTTGTAGTGGATTCAAATGGGCTTACAGAGAAACAGATAGCACAGGTAGAAGATATTGTAAGACGCAAAACAGGCATAGAATCAGATAAAATTGTAATAACACCTGTAAAAGTTACAGATAATAATGAATAGAAGCAAAGTAAAGATTGCAAAAGTCTGACATTTTGGTATAATAAATTAGATACAGCTTACTATTTGGAGCCGCAGTAAGTGGCATGGAGGATTATTATGGAGAAAAAGGGGATTGGCGAAGTAAAGATTGCATCAGATGTCGTTGCAATTATAGCTGCGCTTGCCGCAACAGAAACAGATGGTGTAAGCTCAATAGCAGGAAATATTACTAATGAGCTTATAGGAAAATTTGGCATGAGAAACCTTGCAAAGAAAGTTAAGGTTGCAATGGAAGAGGGTTTTGTGCACGTAGATATTATGCTTAATGTAAAATATGGGTACAGCATAAAGGAGGTTTCAGAGCAGGTACAGAACAGGGTAAGCCAGCAGATTGAGACTATGACAGGGCTTATAGTCCAGGAAGTCAATGTACGTGTAACGGGTGTTAATTTAGCTGATAGTGTATAAAAGAAAGCAAGGTACAATAGATATGACAAGAAAAAAATTCAGGGAAAATTTATACATTATGCTTTTCCGTCTGGACTTTTACGACCGTGAGGAACTTTCAGGACAGACAGATATTTATCTTGAAGATGAGATAGAGAATGCCTCTGAAAAAGATAAAAAAGAACTGCGTAACAAGTTTAATAGCATATTAAGCCATCTTGATAAAATAGATGCACAAATTGAGGAAAAATCCAATGGGTGGACAGTAAAAAGAATATCAAAAGCGGAACTTACAGTGCTGCGTCTGGCTATATTTGAAATACTGTATGATGATGATGTGCCAGATGGTGTAGCTATAAATGAAGCAGTAGAGCTTTCAAAAATTTACTGTGCTGGAAAGGCAAAAGGATTTGTTAATGGAATACTTGCTTCCGTTGTCCGGGGCAAAGAAAGTAATGTGGAGCAGGATTATGCAGGAGATTAATTCCGTATCCCAGGTTAATATGTATATTAAACACATGTTTGCCAGGGATTATGCTTTGAATAATATTTCTGTAATGGGAGAAGTGTCTAATTGCAAATACCATTCATCAGGACATATTTACTTTACTATTAAAGACAGTGCATCACAGCTTTCCTGTGTTATGTTTTCTTCAATGCGTACAGGTCTGGATTTTAAGATGGAGGCTGGGCAGGAGGTGGCAGTACAGGGAAGCATAAGTGTCTATGAGCGTGACGGCAAATACCAGCTCTATGCCAGAAAGATTACAAGGTATGGCAGTGGCAGGTTATATGAAGAATATGAGAAGATGAAAAAGCGTCTCTGGAAAGAGGGGCTTTTTGATGCAGACAGGAAAAAGAAAATACCTGCATATGCAAAAAGCATCGGTGTTGTAACTGCCCCAGAGGGCGCTGTTATACATGATATATGCAATGTTGCAGGCAGGCGCAATCCATATGTACAGATATACCTTTATCCCGCAAAAGTACAGGGGGAAGGTGCAGAAGACACAATTATAGAAGGAATAAAATATTTTGAAAAAACAGGTATAGATACAATTATAATAGGCAGGGGCGGAGGCTCTATAGAAGATTTATGGGTGTTTAACTCTGAGAGACTTGCAAGAACGGTTGCTGCATGCACAAAACCTGTAATTTCTGCTGTTGGCCATGAAACAGATGTAACTATAGCAGATTTTGCTGCAGATTTAAGAGCTCCTACACCATCTGCTGCAGCAGAGCTTGCCATATATTCATATATGGATGTGGAAACTGCTTTAAGGCAGACAGCATATTCGCTTAAATGGCAGATAAATAATATTTTAAAGATAAAAAGGCTTGGACTGGAGCAGTACAATATGGCACTCAGGCAGTTAAGCCCTGTAGATATTACCAGACAGAAGCGGCTGTATCTGGCGGACTGTGAAGACAGGCTGTCAGCGCTTATAAACCAGAAACTGTTATCTGCAAAGTACCAGCTTGGGCTGTATGCAGAAAAACTTAAAGGACTGTCCCCGCTTTATAAGCTTAAAAATGGCTATTCTTATATTACTGATATGGATGGCAATAGCATAAAGTCTGCTGCAGGCATACAAGAAGGCCAGCAGCTGGCGCTTTATATGCAGGATGGCATGGCAGAAGTTACAGTAAATAAAACAGAGAGGAATTGCAGATATGGCAGCAAAGAAGATGACACTTGAACAGTCATTTGAATGTCTTAATGATATAATAGACCAGCTTCAGGGCGGTGAACTGACACTTGAAGAATCCTTTAAAAAATATGAAGAAGGCATGAAACTTGTGAAAAACTGTAGTGAAGCAATCGATAAAGTTGAAAAGAAGCTGATTGTAATAGACAGGCAAAAACAGCCTTAATAAGGAGATTATTATATGCCAGAGACAAAATTTATGGATAAAGCAGCTTTTGAAAAGCAGCTTAATGAAGAAACAAAGTGGATTGAAGACAGTATTAAAAAATTTTTGCCAACAGGTGTTACATACCAGAAGACAATATATGACGCAATGGAATACAGTCTTATGGCAGGTGGAAAAAGGCTCCGTCCTATGATTATGTGGGAAACATATAAAATGTATGGAGGAGAAGATAAAGAACAGGTGCTTCCATTTATGGCAGCTATAGAAATGATTCATACGTATTCTTTAGTACACGATGATTTGCCAGCGATGGATAATGATGAATACAGGCGTGGGAAAAAGACTACACATATAGTATATGGGGAAGATATGGGAATACTTGCCGGGGATGCACTGCTTAATTATGCATATGAAACTGCTGTTTCCAGCCTGTCAGAAGGTGGCAATATATATGTAAAAGCAAGGGCAGTACAGATTTTATCAAAGAAAGCAGGTCTTTTTGGGATGCTTGGAGGGCAAGTTGCCGATGTGGAAAATACAGGAAAGCCCCTTTCAGAAGAAAAACTTGGATTTATCTACAGTTTAAAGACAGGAGCACTTATTGAAGCAGCATTTATGACAGGAGCTGTGCTTGCAGGTGCAGACAGTGCAAGTATTGAAGCATTGGAAAAAGCAGGCCACAATACCGGCATGGCTTTCCAGATACAGGATGATATTCTTGATATTACAAGTACATCAGAAGAGCTTGGCAAACCTGTCCACAGTGATGAAAAAAATGATAAGCAGACATATGTAGCTGTCTATGGTATGGATAAGGCTTTACAGGCAGTTAAAGATTATTCAGAATCAGCACTTGATATTTTAAACAGCCAGCCAGTACAGAATATATATCTTAATACACTGGTTGAGAAGCTTATAGGACGGAGAAAGTAAGGAGAATAATTATTGTGGGTGAATTACTTGACAGGATAAACAAACCAAATGATATAAAAAATATTGATGCAAAAGACTATAAAAAGCTTGCATGGGAGATAAGGCGTTTTCTTGTAAAAAATGTAAGCCGGACAGGGGGACACCTGTCTTCAAACCTGGGAGTAGTCGAGCTTACTATGGCTTTACATCTTTGCTGCGAATTGCCATATGACCAGATTGTATGGGATGTGGGACACCAGAGTTATACACATAAGATACTTACAGGCAGGAAAGATGATTTTGAAAGCCTCAGGCAGTTTGGGGGCATGAGTGGCTTTCCGAAACGTGCTGAAAGTAACTGTGACGTATTTGATACAGGGCACAGTTCAACTTCTATAAGTGCAGCACTTGGTCTTGCCAAGGCAAGGGATTTACAGCATGGGACACAGAAAGTTTTTGCCGTAATAGGTGATGGGGCACTGACTGGCGGCATGGCATATGAGGCATTAAATAATGCTTCAAAAATTAAGTCTAATCTTGTAATAGTACTAAATGACAACCAGATGTCAATCTCTAAAAATGTGGGCGGCATGGCAGGATATCTTGGAAATATCAGGACAAATACAAACTATACAGGACTTAAAGAAGATGTTGAAAACCTGCTTAAAAAAATGCCACACATTGGAGAAGCGCTTACTGGAAGCATCAGGGGATTTAAAGATGTGCTTAAGACAATTTTAATTCCAGGCATGTTATTTGAAGATATGGGCATAAAGTATATAGGGCCTATAGAAGGGCACAATATTAAAAAGATGGTTTCCGCCTTTAAAGGAGCATTAAAAGTAAAAGAAGCTGTTTTAGTACATGTCTGTACAAAAAAGGGAAAAGGCTATATGCCAGCAGAAAAAGACCCATCCTCTTTTCATGGAGTTGCACCATTTTTTGTAAGAGACGGCTCAAGCAGGATGATAGCCGTGCAAAAGGAGACATACACTGATGTTTTTAGCAGAAATATAACAGCACTGGCAGAAGCATGTGACAGCATTACAGCAGTTTCAGCAGCTATGCCATCAGGGACCGGGCTTATGGCAATGGCTGGAAAGTTCCCGGACAGGTTTTTTGATGTAGGCATAGCAGAAGAACATGCTGTGACATTTGCGGCAGGAATGGCAGCAGGAGGGCTGCGGCCTGTAGTTGCCATATATTCAACATTTTTACAGAGGGCATATGACCAGATACTGCATGATGTATGTCTTTGCCGTCTGCCTGTGGTATTTGCAGTGGACAGAGCGGGCATAGCAGGCAGTGATGGAGAAACACACCAGGGCATTTTTGACATAGCTTTTATGATGTCTATGCCAGGAATGACAGTTACTGCCCCTAAAAATTCATGGGAACTTGGAGAACTGCTTAAATTTGCTGTCACACATGACGGGCCTGTGGCTATACGCTATCCAAGGGGAGAGGCATATACAGGTTTAGAAGAATACAGGCAGCCTGTAAAATATGGCAAAGCAGAATGGATAACCAGGGGGCATGGCGTTGTGCTTCTCGCTGCTGGAAGCATGGTAAAGACTGCTATGGAGGTACATGCTATATTAAAAGGATATGGTTTTGACATATCTGTTGTTAATATGCGCTTTTTAAAACCATTTGACAAAGAACTTATCAAAGAAGCCGCTGCCAGCCACAGCCTTATAGTTACTATGGAAGAGGGCGTTGTGTCAGGCGGGGCAGGACAGGCTGTAATGGAGTGGCTGAATAGCAGCAGTACAAACAGCACAAAAGTATGTTGTGCAGGGCTTCCTGACCAGTTTGTAGAACATGGGCCTGTGAACGTCTTAAAAGAAAAATACGGAATTAGCGCTGAAAAGATTGCCGAAAGGATTCTTGGAATAATAGCAAAAAAAAATAAAGAAAGCTAAGGGCTGGAAAAGACGATGGATAAGAAGAAAAAAGAACGGCTTGACGTTCTCTTAGTAAAAAGATGTCTTGCAGAGTCAAGGGAAAAAGCAAAAGCAGTAATTATGGCAGGGGATGTATTTGTCAATGGACAGCGTGAAGACAAAGCAGGTACTACATTTGCAGAGGATGCTATAATTGAGGTAAGGGCTGCCTCTATGAAATATGCCAGCCGTGGAGGCTATAAACTCGAGAAAGCAGTTAATCTGTGGAAAATCCAGCTTGATGGCAAAATATGCATGGATGCAGGCTCTTCTACAGGCGGCTTTACTGACTGTATGCTGCAAAATGGTGCACAGAAAGTATATGCTGTAGATGTTGGCACAAACCAGCTTGCCTGGAAACTGCGTCAGGATTCACGGGTAGTTTCTATGGAAAAGACAAATATCAGGTATATAACACGCCATGATATACCTGATATTATCGGCTTTGCTTCAATAGATGTTGCATTTATTTCCCTTACAAAAGTGCTGCTGCCAATAAGAGACCTGCTTGAAGATGGTGCAAAGATAGTATGCCTTGTAAAGCCGCAGTTTGAGGCTGGACGTGAAAAAGTAGGGAAAAAAGGTGTTGTACGTGACAGCAAAGTACACATGGAAGTTGTAAAAAATATTATGGAATATGCATCCGCTAATGGCTTCAGTATAATAGATTTAAGTTTTTCCCCTATAAAAGGACCAGAAGGAAATATAGAGTATCTTTTATATATTGAAAAAAAAGACACTATAGCAGACACCAGTAAAGATGGGTTTGCAAAACTGGCGGAAGATGTTGTAAACCAGGCACATGCTGTATTAGATAAATGAGGACAATTTATAATGGAAAAATTTTGTATAATTACTAATAGTGATAAAACTGCAAACCACTATGTGGCAAAACACATTAAAGACTATATAGATAATCATGGCGGACAGTGCATCATACTTGAAAACCGCCTGTTGTCCCCAACAGGCATAAGCCATTTTACAGATGTGTCAAAAATACCAGCAAATACAGAGTGTGCAATTGTCCTTGGCGGTGATGGTACTATGATACAGGCAGCAATAGACCTTGTACATAAAGAAATCCCTATTATAGGAGTAAATACAGGCAGTCTTGGATTTCTTACAGAGGTAGAGCAGCAGAATGTAGATGGCGCGCTAGACCGTCTTATCAGTGGTGATTTTACAGTTGAAAACCGTATAATGCTTAAAGAAGTATCCTGTTTCCAGCATCCTGGACAGGATGGCAGCAGTCCAGACTGCTATGCACTTAATGATATTGTTGTTAGTAAAAGAGGCAGCATAAGGCTTATAACAGTAAAAGTATACTTAAATAATGAACTTGCAGATATATACAGGGCAGATGGTGTAATAATATCAACACCTACAGGCTCAACAGGATATAATCTTTCTGCCGGCGGGCCTGTCTTAGTGCCACATGTAAAAGCTATAATAGTCACACCAATATGTCCACATTCACTAAATAAAAGAAGCCTTATTGTAGATGCTTCAGACAGCATAACACTTGAAATCGGACAGACAAAAGATACAGGAAAAGACCTTGCAACCGTAGCAGCAGATGGAAGGGATGTAGGGCAGTTATCAACAGGCAGCAGGATTGTAATAAAAGTGCCAGATTCAGTAACACAGATTATAAAGCTTTCGGGAATAGGATTTTACGAAAGAATGAGAAAAAAACTTAATAAAGAGTTATAGTCTGGTTTTTATATCTACTTATCTCTGGTATTCTTGCAAAAGTAGAGAAATATATAAAATAAGCCATTATGGATTTGTATTCCATAATGGCTTATCCACTTTGTTCTTGTAATAAAGCAAGAAGGAATTTGATGATATAGTTTACTTACGATTTACGTTCATAACCAATAACTGTAACAGTATCATCACAATTTAAATACTCTAAAGCTGTATTATTGCTTAAATCCAGGTCTGTTAATTTATTATCCCAACAAGACAAGAATGTTAAAGCCGTATTATTGCTAAGATTAAGTTCTGTCAATTGATTAGAAGTACAAGTCAGACTATCTAAAGCTGTATTATTGCTAAGATCTAAGCTTGTTAATTGATTGGAATTACATGATAAATCTTTTAAAGCTGTATTATTGCTAAGGTCTAACTCTGTCAATTGATTAGAACCACATGACAAATTTGTTAAAGCTGTATTATTGCTAAGGTCTAAGTTTGTCAATTGATTAGAACCACATGACAAATCTGTTAAAGCTGTATTATTGCTAAGGTCTAAGTTTGTCAATTGATTAGAATAACATGACAAATCTGTTAAAGCTGTATTATTGCTAATATCTAACTTTGCCAATTGGTTATCTTTGCAATCTAATTCTTGTAAAATATTATTGTTTTTAATATTTAACTTTGCTAAAATATTATAAGAACAACTTAACTTTGCCAAGATCGTATTATTGCTGACATCTAAACTTGTCAAATTATTGGAAGAACAGTATAGGTTTTTCAAAACAGTATTATTGCTAATATCTAAACTTGTCAAATTATTGGAAGAGCAGTATAGGTTTTCCAAAACAGTATTATTGCTAATATCTAAGCTTGTTAACTTATTAGAAGAACAATCTAAATTTGCTAAAGCAATATTATTGCCTAAATCCAGGTTTAGTAAACTATTGGAAGAACAATCCAGCTTTTCCAAAACAGTGTTATTACTAAGATCAAGACTTGTTAAATTATTGTAACAGCAATTTAAACTTGTCAAAGCAACGTTATTACTCAAGTCTAAACTTGTTAATTTATTGAAACCACAACTCAAAGTTTCTAGTTTTGTAAATTGTGCAAATGAGATATCTCCACTAAGAGAACAATCAGACCAATAAATATAAGTTAAATTTCCGTCCTTATCCCAATCATAAGAATATCCAGTTATATCTTCCTCGACTGTTGCCCCTTTTTCTTTTTGCTCTGCAATAAGCTGCTTTAATGCATCTGCATCAGATAAAGTGCTGTCTATAACAGGGCTTTCTATAGTAGCAGGTTTTTTTGTGCTAACAGGTTTTTCTGTGGCAATAGGTTTTTTTGTGCTAACAGGTTCTTCTGTATCAATAGGTTTTTTTGTGCTAACAGGCTCTTCTGTATCAATAGGTTTTTTTGTGCTAACAGGTTTTTCTATATCAACAGGTTTTTCTGTAGCAACAGGTTTTTTTGTGCTGACAGGTTCTTCTGTGGCAACAGGTTTTTTTGTGCTAGCAGGTTTTTTTGTGCTGACAGGTTTTTCTATATCAACAGGTTCTTCTGTAGCAACAGGTTTTTTTGTGCTGACAGGTTCTTCTATATCAACAGGTTCTTTTGTAGCAACAGGTTTTTCTGTCATAGCAGGTACTTTTGTCACAAAGGGAATTATGTCAGGCTCATCTGTAACAATAGGTTCGCTTGTAACAGCAGGTCTTTTGCTGGCAACAGGTTTTTCTGTGGCATATGTATAATCAGGCTCATATGTATAATCATCTCCATCAGAAGAATCATCTTTGACAGAAGAGCCATCTCCGCTGGAAGGCTTGCTTTTACTTTTTACTGTTACCTTACATTTAAAGGTTTTGCTGGATTTTTTTTTGCCCTTTTTGTAAGTAACTTTAACATTGATAACAGATGTACCTGCTTTTTTCGCTTTAATTTTACCATTTTTTGTGACAACAGCTACTTTTTTGTTAGAAGAAGTAAAAGTTTTCTTTTTGATAGTGACTTTGCCAGTCTTTTTTAATTTTATAGTCTTCGACTGGCCAATGTTTAATTTGAGTTTGGTTTGCGAAAGAGAGACTGGTTTTGCTGCTGCACTGCAAAAACATTGCTCTGATCCGATAACCAGGGTTATGGCACATATAATTGCCAATATTCGTGTTTTCATACTCTTTTCCTCCTAATATAAAAATATTAAAAATATGTTTAATATACTTGCTTAGTGTGCAAATATATTAATATATAATGTTGTTTAGTTACAGTAATAGTCTATAGTATTTATTTTAATTATTTCTTAAACATATTTAACATTCTAACACAACTAATTGTTCAATGCAAGAAAAAAATATAGATGATTTCAATTAGTTTTTCAACACAGATTATAAAACTTTCGGGAATAGGATTTTACGAAAGAATGAGAAAAAAACTTAATAAAGAGTTATAGCACAGATTTTATATCACGGATTATATAACATCCGTGACATAAATTTTTATCATTTCTTATATTTTACTTCTATTTTGCAATATGCAATCATCATCCCCAGAACCAGTATTATCACTTCAAATATAATAATTGTGAATAAAGGAGAATTTTGTTCTAAAAACAGGAAAGGAATACCAATAATTTCAAACACGCCTGCTGCCACAAACCATAATACAGACATAGCTTTGTTATAAAGTTTTATATTTTTTACTTCTGGTGGCCTGGCAAAGGTAAAGAAACCTGCTGCTTCATCTGATTTACGGCAGCTGGCTCCTATTCCAAAAAAAATAGCTGTAACTATATTCCATATAATGAACCCAATAATCATACATATCCCTTCTTTAGTTTTTATTTTTATAAAAGCTATTTTATCATATCTGGTTAAATAAAACAATATATTTATTTTTAATGATAGTGTAACTTTACCTGTG
>DKXQ01000185.1 GCA_002493085.1 Lachnoclostridium sp. UBA7122 | reverse complement strand
TTGTACCAGCTAATTTAATAATTATCTTTTAAATAATTTTATATATACAATTGAGAGAGGATTGTATATACAACCCTCTCTCTAATATAATTATAATATTAACTAAAACTCTATTATAATACATCCAGCTATCAAAATATAAAATATTTTATTTATGATGCAGGTGTTGCAGCTGGAGCAGCAGTTGGTGTTGGTGTTGGGTCTGCAGGAATTGCAATCTTACCTACAGCTGTATATTCTCCAGCCCATTCTGCTTCATTTTTATTTCCAGCTGTACGGATATAAATAGTATTACCATTAGTTACTTTAATAGATTTAGATTTAGTAGCCTTAATTGTTGTAAATTTCTTTTCAGTTGCAGAAGGTTTGGAACCAGCAACTACAACATTAATATCTTTCTTAGCAATACTATTTGTGATAGTAATGGAATTCTTTTTACTAAATTTTCCATTCTTATCCTTATCATAATCTACTGTAACTTTTCCATTTACTGTGCCAGAAGTTGCAACATTTGCTGTTGCATCAATTTTGTCCATATCTGTAAATGCTTTTGGTGCAGCTAAGTCAACACGAGTCCACTTAGATGGAGCTGTTTTGCCAGATACAGCTGCTTTACGTACTTCTATTACCCCAGCTGATGCTACTGTTGTTCCGTTTGTAAGGAATGTCTTAACATCCTGTGGGTCTTTATTTGAATTTGATGCTATTTGTTTCTTAGTAGCTGTATCCACAGGTGTAATAAGCTCAAATGCTGAACCTGATGCAGCAAATACACGATATTCTGTTTTGTCTGGAATCTTTATAGTTCCTTTTGTGTAGTCTATAGTAACCTTAGGACCATTTGCCTGTTTTTTAATACTAAATTTCTTTTCTTTACCAGGCAAATTGCCACCCTCATACAATGGATACTCAGTTGGTGTTGATGACTTATCATTTGCATCTTTTACTTTGTCAGGCAAAGGACTTTTTCCTATAGCAAGATTTGCAGCTGCTCTTACATATATAGAAGCACCTTGACCCTGATAATTTGAAAAGCAATTTGTAGCTGTTCCTTTATTTTCATCAACATCTAACGTCTCCCAATTGCCATATGATGTTCTATATTCCCAGCCCTTGCCAGCTTTTGCAGTTGTTACAGCTTTACTTCCAGTTTTTAAATCACTAATTGTTAATGTATCAGTATCAGCTGCGTATTTTAACTTCTGGCTTTTAATTGAACCTGTAATCCTGATATATACTGGATTAGTTGATTCTGATTTAATGGCTATATAATTGTCTTTAGTATTGTTTAGCTTAGACAAATCAATTTCTACATAACCATTCTCCTCAACATCATATACATCCCAGCTAGTTATCTTAACTGTCTTTTTATTTGCATTATATGTTCCTACACCAAAAATAATTTCTTTGGTGGTACTGTCAGGAGCATTAACAAATAATGTTTGCCCATCACCAAGAGACACCTCTTCATCTTCATGATAATAAAATAAACTCTTTACTGGAAATACATTGTCTGCATCTGCTGCTGCTGCATCAACTGTACCAGCGCCCATCCATGCTGCTGCTGCGAGAGCTGTTAAAGCAGTCCCTTGTAATACTCTCTTAATTCTCATAGTTATACCTCCTTGTAATTACACCTTACATAAACTCTACGTCCTTGTGTTAATTCATCCACATGGCTAATTTATTCTCAGCCTGGAAAGTTTTATTCCTCTATATATCAGGAATAAATTCCTTCCAAAAGAGCTATATAAAAACCATCCAGGATAAACTATATAAAATGCAAAGCCTGTAACACACCTTGATAAATGCAATTATACATTCTTTTTACATTCTTCTCTATTTACAAAAGCTTTTTAGTTTGAAGAACTGTATTATCCAAGCTGGATATACCAATGCAGCGCCAGACAAAAACCTTATCCCTAGCTGACTTACCATAATTGCATGTCATTAAACTGTAACCAGTATATACCAGCTGTCTGTGCCTTTGGTTATTTGCTCCCTTCCATCAAAAGCAAATGTAAGTTACCCATCATGCCCCTTGCAATATATGGTTTAATCATATAATTCTGTCACAGTTTTAATGTCTGGCAGCCAGTGCCAAAGATGTCTGGATTTTTATTTATGTACATGAATATACATCTTTTTTGTAAAACAGATACACTACCCATAGCTAAAAGAACATCTTATAATGTCGCCACAACATTATTTCATATCACTTTACACTAAGTTGAAAAACTACAAGTTACTACTATGGTTTCATGTACTTGCTTCTGCTCTGGATAAAACATACTTTAGCACTAATCACCTTATATACAGTCCATACCAGATACTATTATCCACTGTCCAGCCTGCAAAGTGGTACGGCACTCTGCGCAGCTGGATATAATCATAGTCCCAGCACTTATATATACCCAGTAACTTTATGCTGTTTCTGTAACTCCAGGCTTTGCTGTACTGTATTTACTACTGGTTGCATGGCATTTAGCCCCAGCTGGATAATGACCTCCAAGCCGATGAGCTAAATTTGCATTTCAAAATTCATCCATACTACATATAACTCTTGTAAAGTATTTCGGTTATTTTTGAAAATAGTTTAGCCCTTTTTTAAAATTTTTTGCCATCTTTTTCAAATAATTAATTAATGGCAAAAATGTGGCAAGATAATTAATTACAATACATTTAACATTCTTTTTTTCTAAGTAATTATACCTGATACCAGCTATTTTTATTCTGCTTGAAAGTTTTTGCAAATACATAAAGGATAAATACTTGAAAAGTAATACCCCTGTTTTGCCATTCTTAATATAGCATACACAAGCATTAGTTTCAAGAGTGAAGTATGATAGTGTAACTTTATCTGGGGAATTATTTGTAAAAAAATGGTAA
>DKXQ01000137.1 GCA_002493085.1 Lachnoclostridium sp. UBA7122 | reverse complement strand
CCAGGTAAAGTTACACTATCCTTACTATGCCAGCTGCTGGATTATTTTCATATTTTTTGTTAGAATGATAGCTGTATCACAAAACTATACGGAGGTGTTGTATGTATAATGAAATTGAATTTATCTTTAACCAGATGGGGTATGAAAAACTCAGTCTTAATGTTACAGAACCACATGTAAATATAAAACTGGTGAATACGGATATTAATACAGATGCTGAGGGATATGTTATAGTTACATTAGATGAAACTTCAGGTATAAGATATACAGATTTACAGCTTGGACATATATCAAGGCAGATAAGAAATTTTCTTATGGACAGGAATTGTTATCTCTACCACTTTCTTTATATTTTTATAAGCAGTAAGACACCTCCTTCCAGCCTGTTGGACAACGAGGTGTGCCTATGGCATATAAAACCAGCGCAGCCAGGTCTTTTTGTATATGGAAATATCCTGCCTATGTATGGGGGACTTAAGAAGGCCATAGAAGAATATCTTGGAAGTTATAGCTATAATACTGGAAATTCCAAAACATATACACATAATCCAGCAAATAATTGCAAACAGTATATTAACAGTCCAATGGCTGCTAATACATGTCTGGTTATAATAAATGTTATTATTTTTATACTTACAGACTTTTTAACAAAGCCTGCAAATGGAGCTTTATTTATTGATAAAGGTTCACTTTCATGGAATCTGGTTATTAACAACCACCAGTACTACAGGATAATTACAAGCATGTTCCTCCATGCCGGAGCAGACCATATATTTAATAATGCTATTGTTTTGTTCTTTATTGGAAACTATGTTGAACAATATGCTGGCAAAGTTAAATATTTAATAATTTATTTTTTATCTGGTATTATTGCAGGATGTACTTCAATGATTTATAATATGCTACAGTACAACTATACAGAATCAATTGGCGCTTCTGGAGCAATATTTGGCATAATGGGTTCTTTGCTCTGTATACTGCTTATAAGGCACAGACAGGCAGACAAAATTGATTTACAGCGTGTTATATTTATGGCATTTTTAAGCTTATATGGCGGCTTTACAAGCCAGGGGGTTGATAATGCTGCCCATATAGGTGGTTTTCTGGGTGGGTTGTTTATCACATTCATATTATTTGGAATTAATAGCAATTCTGGCAGAAAGGCAGGAACAAATCAATGATAAATGTAAATATTTACTATGGTGGCAGGGGGCTTATTGAAGACCCTGCCAACTATGTAATGGGTAAGCTTTCACAGGTTCTTGATGAATTAAACATTCAGGTAAAAAAATATAATCTATACGAGGATATACGTGGAATTTCTGTACTGCCAAAAACACTGAAAGATACAGATGCTGTAATACTGGCTGCCTCTGTAGAATGGCTTGGCATAGGCGGGCTTTTGCACCAGTTCCTCGATTCATGCTGGCTGTATGGGGACAAAGATACTATTAAACACTTGTATATGATGCCTGTGGCTATATCTACAACATATGGTGAAAAAGAGGCTTATACTACACTGGTAAAAGCATGGGAACTTCTTGGTGGCAAAGTCTGTGATGGCATAAGTGCATATGTAAATAATGCTGCCAGTTTTGAGACCAGCACTGACTATGCATACCTTATAGAAAAAAAAGCTGAGAATTTTTACAGGGTATTTACAAAAAAGATAACTTCATTTCCTTCAAGTACTTATGCAGTGCTTGATAATGTAGTACAGCCCAAGTCAATAAATCTGACACCACAGGAAAGTGAGCAGCTTTCAATGTATGTTTCCAATGACCAGTATGTTAAAAAGCAGAAAGAGGATATAAAAGAACTTTCAAAGATGTTCCGTGGGATGATGGGGGATAAGTCCCCTTATGACAAAGGACCTTATATAGAAACATTTGAGAGCCATTTCCATCCTGTGCCTGGCATTGCCTTATCTTTTTCTATAGAGATATCAGACAGAGGCAGCACTATGGTTGTAGAAACTGACAATGGGGAACTGAACTGTTACTATGGCACAAAAGATGATCCAGATATTATATTGCGTACAACTTCTAAAGTACTAGACAAAATAGTGTCAGGCCAAAGCACCCTCCAGGGCACATTTTTATCTGGGGAACTGACAGCTAAAGGCGACTTTAAGATTCTTAGGATGTTTGATTCGCTCTTTCAGTTTAAAAAGTAATGACAGTCAATAATAAGATAATAGAAAAGGAGAATGAATATGACTAACCACATTGATGACAACTGTATTTTCTGTAAACTTGCACATGGCAGAATACCTGCTGCTTCAATATATGAGGATGATGATTTTAAAGTTATACTTGATGCCTCTCCTGCTTCCAGGGGCCATTCAATAATACTGCCTAAAACACATGCCGCCAATATATTTGAACTTCCTGATGAATACTGTGAAAAGATTTTTAAAGTTGCAAAGAAATGCGGTGCTGCAATAAAAAATGCTTTTGGCTATGATGGCTTAAATGTACTGCAGAATAACGGTGAAGCAGCAGGACAGACTGTATTTCATCTTCATGTGCACCTTATACCCCGCAATGTAGATGATGGAATTACTATTAAATATGTGCCAGAAACAAATAAAGACGATGCTGCCATAAGAGAAACTGTTGAAAAAATAAAGGCACATATGTAAATAGCAATATTACAGCGGCAGCCAGAAAAGGCGTTTCCTTTATAAAAAAGAAGCGCCTTTTCTTTTATACTACAAAACCTCTTGACCGTTCATTTCCATTCATAAATACTTCATTCAGTTTTCCCCTGCCATAAGTAAGTCCTGCATATACTTTTTGTGTATTCTGCATCACTGCACCAGACGTATCCTGCTTTGACACCTCTATAAATGCACTTTGGAGATCACCCATAATTTTATTTATTATATCAAAGTTTACAGGTTTACGCTTTGTAATAGATGCTATAATCTGTTCATGCACATATCTGTAAAGGCTTGCAAGGTTATATGAAATCTCATAGTGGAAATTTAGGTTTCTTTTTAGTTCACAGACACATTCCTGGGCTTTTTTCAGGTATTTGACAGCTGTATCCTTATCATCTGCATCAAATGCCTGCCCTGCCCTGTCTATACTATATGCAAACAGTTCATACACTATGTTTACAAGCCCGCTTCTATTCGCCTGTGAAATACGGGCTGTATATTCCCTTATCTGCTCGTTATCCATAGATAATTGCAATTCCCTTTCTTATTATTTACATTCCCTGTAGAAGGTTCATGATTTCCTGTGGCTTATTATTAGCTTGTGAAAGCATAGACGTAGCTGCCTGCTGCAGTACTGTAAGCTGTGTATACTGTGTCATCTCTTCTGCCATATCAGTATCTATTATACGGGACATAGAATTAGTTACATTATAAACTGCCACATCAAGGCTTGATACAGTATCTTCAAGACGGTTCTGGTAAGCTCCAAGTTCTGAGCGTGCTGCTGAAACTTTCTGGATAGCGCCATCAATTGCTGCAATCGTCTGTCCTGCACCATGCTGGGAACATACATTTATAAGATTTTGCCCATTATTATCACGCAGTGAAAGGGTATGGCATGATATCTCATCAAAATTCATATTCAGTACCTGGAATTCATTAGCGCCAATCTGCATGCCCATATATCCTGCTTCATATACTGTTAATGTAACTGCACTGTCTGCCAGGTCTCCTCCTGCTGGATTTACAGGCGGTACTTCAAGAAACATCTCAAAGCCTCCGTTGTCTTTTATAGTAACCTGGCTTCCATCAGATGAAATCTTGGCATTTTCTGAAAAACCGCCTTCTACACCTTCATCGTTTTGTGCAAGCTCTAACTGCACATCTTTTCCAGCTGCGGACTGTGATGATGTTCCCTGGCTTATGGTTAGTTTCTGGCGGCTTCCTGTTGCCCTTGTTGTAAGGTTAACAGCGCCATCACTACATTCTGCATCAATGTCCATTTTGCTGCATGCATCAACAATTTTTTGTTCAGCGCTGTCTGCAGTGTCAGACGAAGACAGTTCTATAGCAGTTCCATTTATAATTAACTGGCTGGTACCACTTGCAGGTATTGAATATGAAAAGCCTTCTAGCCTCGCCTTTTCCGCTGGCTCTGTTATCTCAAACTGGTATGTACCCTTCGGAACTGCCATTGAAGCTTTCATCGCAATAACACCATCTACACTGCTGGTTACTGCCCTTGCTGATGAACCGTCCAGAAGTGATTTGCCATTAAATTCTGTAGTACTTGAGATGCGGTCTATTTCGTCAAGCAGCTGGTCTATTTCATTCTGTGAAGCATCACGGTCTTCCAGTGTATATGTATCATTCGCATTCTGTACGCCAAGTTCACGGATACGGTGCAATATAGACATAACTTCATTTAAAGCCCCATCAGCAGTCTGTACAATGGACTGTCCATCTTCGGCATTTCTTGAAGCCTGGTCTAAAGCCCTTATCTGTGTACGCATCTTGTTGGATATAGCAAGCCCTGCTGAATCATCGGCAGCTTTTGTAATTTTATATCCTGAACTTAATTTTCCAAGGCTGTTTGACACTCTGGCTTCATCTTTTTTTAAGTTTACATTTGCAATCTGGGCTGCAATATTGTGGTTAATCTTCATGAACAATCACCCTTTCTATTTTTTTAATTAATGTTGTTTTTTACTATGCCAGAAAGATATCTTACTGCAATTTTTGCAGCCTTATATAAGTCTTTGGCAGCAGCATCTGTGTTATACTCTGTATTGGATATGTTTCCGCGTGAAGCAGTTCCAATGCTGCATGAAATATTTTTCACTGCAAATCCTGCATTTTTTAATGACTCTGCCAAATCCTGGCTGCTTTCCCTGACTGCCTCATAATTTTCCCTGTTGCCACATAGTATAAATCCTTTTAGTGCATTGCCTGATACCCTGAATTCTGCTGATATATTTAAAGCATCTGTATTTTCCTGTACGTCTTTAGCATTATCTATATAAACCTGTACTTTGCCTTTACTGCCAGAACCACTCAAAATAGTTACGTTCATATTTGTAACTGTATCACCTGTAATTATTGGTATATCATAACTTCTTCTGCCTGCCATCATACCATTTAACTGTATTCCCCTGCCAAGCATTTTAAGGTGCATAAGTTCATCAGATGAAATATCAGGTGCAGCATAAGACCTTGCAAGAATCTCTTCCATATACTGGCTGGCTTTTTCGCACTCTTTCTTCATTCCATCTTCTGAATCAAGAGCATCTGCCATTCTGTCTGCTGTCTTCTCAAATTCCTGTTTTTCTTTATCCCTTAAAATATTTCTCCTGTTATAACAGTCTTTTAACGGGCTGTAACCCTCCTCAAGCATATGCTCTGCTGCACCCAGGGAAGCTACTGTAACAGGTATATGTAAATCCTGCAGGTATTTCTCTGCACTAGCACGGTTATTTATTATTTCACGTACTTCTTCTGCCTGTTTTTCGTAATACTCTTTTACCAGCTTCTTTCCTGCTGACGAATATTTCATCTCCTCTGCAAACTTTTCAAGAGAAGTGTCCAGCAGTTTTTCCATATCGCCATCAGATAATTCATTAACACTGTCAGGAGTAATATTGTCAATAGCTTCGGAAACAAGTTCCTGGTAATACCTGCTGCTGTCCTGGCTGCTTCCTTTGTTCTGTTCTGGGTTAAACCCACTGCTAATCTGTGCAGTAATGGATTTGCTGTGGTAAACCAGGCTCCCAAGCCCGCTTATATTGTCACCTGCTTTTATATCAATGCCTTTGCCTTTAACGCTTCTTACTGCTGTAAGCAGGTTGCCAAGTGTCATCTCCCTGTTGCTCTGCATAACAGCTCCTATTGCTGCGCCATCAGTTTTTTCAATATTATTAAGGAGCCTGTATACACCTATGTAACCTTCTCTTTCCTGTTCTGTTATAGCGTTGCTTCTTTCTAACTGCCAAAGATACCTGCTATATTTTTCTTCTGATGAAATATCTTTTTTTCCTGCAATTTCAGAAAGCTCTGTGTCAAGTTCACTTATTGTCTTATCAAGAGGGCTGCTTCCATTCTTTATCATATCAAGCACAACTGACGGCTTCATATTGTCTATAACCCTGTTAAGTGAAGCATCATAACTTTTGACAGCGCTGATATTGTCCTCTGTAATTTCCATTTTATTATATCCAAGTATCCTCACAGCCCTTTCATTTGCCTGTGTATCTTCAAGTCCAAGGTCTTTTAGGATATCAGGGACACTGCGTTCAAATGCTTTTTCAATAGAATCGCCATACTTTTCACCAGGTTCTGTCGCAACCTTTTCATAAATCTCCATAAAATGCTGTCTCTGTGCTGTTTCACTGACTGCAGCGGCATGAAGTTCATTAAATGATAAAAGGTTCATCTGTTTTACACCAACGCCAATTAAAGATACAGGGGCATTGGCTATATCTGAGGTTTTTTGCAGGGCTTCCTGCATAAGGCCAAGTTCTTTTTCAGTTATATCTCCAGATGTGCCAAAACGTGCCATATAGTAAGAGTTTTCTATATCCCTTAACTCTTTTACAATATCTTCAAGAGGTGCTGTTTCAATATTTATGCCTTTTTCTGCCATTAATGTGGCTGACTGCACAGTCATCTTAAGGCAAATCTCAGCTATATGCCTTTTAGCTGTAATTGCCTGTATATCCTGCCCGGACATGCCATCTGTAGCAGCTTCTGGTATAAAAGCTGCACTGTCACTTTTAACACCACTGATTTCATTATCTTTCTTTGCCTGTTTTAATAACTCAAGACTAAGTTCTGCATTAGAAGAGGAATCTGTATTTAAAGCTGTCCTTATATCCTCATCTGTAACAGACTGGAAATCACTAATAATCTCTCTCGCTATTATAAATTTAGATGTATCAAGAAGTGCGTCCTCTGCTTCATTGCCTGCTGACATAGCCTGCACAATCTGTACAAGTGCTTTATCAAGTGTCATATTTTCCTTAATATCACGCAGGACATTAAGTGTTTTAAGATTTTCGGCTGTCATTGGAAGGTCATTGGCTAAAAGCCACTTTGCATCTTCAGACGCTGTCTGTACATCAAGGCCTGTTAAACTGATTATATCTTTAATCTGGTTTTCAAGTGCATCCCAGGCTTCACTGTCATAGACAGTCCCGTTATATGCATCACTTCCGGAATACTGTCCATGATAAATATTTTTAATTGTAGGAGACATATCTTTGCTAATTATATATGCCTTTGAATCATCAGACATCACATTTGCCGTCTGGCTCATTTTAAGCGCTGAAACTACCTTTGATATATTTTCCAGAGTTGGCGGAATATCTGCATCACGAAGAATCTGTGCTATCTCAGACTCACTTTTCTGGTCTAAAAAACCATATTTCTGTATATTCTCAAGACCTTCTTCAAGTTCCTGGCACAGTTGTTCATTGCTCTCTTTACAGTTTGCCTCCCATTCTTTATATTCTTTTACTCTTTCAAGCGAACGTTCAAGGCTTGTAAATTCTTCATCACCATCTATAGCGCCCTCCTCTTTTTCAATGTTTTCATAATCTTCTCCAGTGAGGATAGCTATATTTTTGGCAGCTTCCTGCCCGCCAGCAGCCACTTTTGCACTTTCACTTAAGTGGCTGCTGCTGATACCTGCATTATCTGGTGCTTTAGTATTTATAGTTGCCCTGGCTGTATTCTGGTTTTGGGATTTTCCAGCTTCTTTTAGTACAATACTGTCTTTTGATACATCCATGATTTGAAATTTTCTTGTTTCGCCCTCCGTGGCATCATGTACTGCAGAATGTGGAACTGATACTTCAATTCCATTAAAACTGATAGAAATCTTATCTGATACTTTAGATATTACACCTTCAACAATCTGCCCTTTGCTGCCAATAGACAAAAGCGGGCTGTTGTTAAGCATGCCACCCATGCCAGCAGTATTACTGGCCTGGTACATAATACTGTTTACATTCATAGATTTATCACCATTAATGTACCTTTCTTGTCAAATCCAACAGTTTGTTACTGTCTTGTAACAAATATTCCAATAAATACTTCGGCATAATGTCCTAATATCTTTAATTCCTGTGTTTATTCAATTTCTGTGCGTATTTCCTTTGTACGTATCTCCCGGCATATATCATCTATAAATACCTGTAAATCTTTCTGCCCTTCATCACCTGCAAAACGGCTTCTTACAGATACTTTCCCTGTTTCTTCTTCCTGTGCGCCTACTACAAGCATATATGGCAGTTTGTCAAGTCTTGCCTCACGGATTTTATAACCTATCTTTTCAGAACGGTTGTCCACAGTTGCATCTATTCCGTTTTTCTTAAGTTCTGAAAGGACTTTCCCGGCGTAGTCTTTAAATTTTTCTGATATAGGAAGCACACGTACCTGTTCTGCACAAAGCCATGTAGGGAATTTTCCTGCATACTTTTCAATAAGCCATGCAAGTGTGCGTTCATAACATCCCATTGATGTCCTGTGTATAATATATGGACGCTTTTTATCACCATTTTCATCTATATAATACATGTCAAAACGCTCTGAAAGAAACATATCAAGCTGTACTGTAATCATTGTGTCTTCTTTGCCATAGACATTTTTAGCCTGTATATCAAGCTTTGGCCCGTAAAAAGCAGCTTCGCCTTTTTCCTCTGTATAATCAAGACCTATATCATCAAGTATTTCACGCATTGCACCCTCTACTTTGTCCCATTCTTCTGCTGTTCCAAGGTATTTCTCTGGGTTTTCCGGGTCCCACTTAGACATGCGGTATGTTACATCCTCTTCAAGACCAAGTGTCTTAAGGCAGTGTCGTGCAAGGTCAACACAGCCTTTAAATTCTTCTGCAATCTGCTCTGGTGTACAGATCAGATGTCCTTCTGAGATAGTAAACTGGCGTACACGTGTAAGCCCATGCATTTCACCTGAATCTTCATTGCGGAAAATTGTAGATGTTTCGCCCATCCTGTAAGGCAGGTCGCGGTATGACTTCTGTCTTGCCTTATATACATAGTACTGGAACGGGCATGTCATAGGGCGCAGTGCAAATATATCATTGCCTGAAATGCTGTTGCCGTTTTCGTCCTCGTCATCATCACCAAGAATAAACATTCCCTCTTTGTAGTGTCCCCAGTGGTCTGAAATCTTATATAAATCAGATTTAGCCATAAGCGGGGTCCGTGTTCTTACATATCCCCATTCATTGTCCTCAAGGTCTTCAATCCAGCGCTGGAGTTTTTGTATCATTTTAGTGCCTTTTGGCATAAAGAGCGGAAGCCCCTGGCCAATTACATCCACAGTAGTAAATAAATCCATCTCACGCCCAAGTTTATTATGGTCACGGTTCTTTATATCTTCAAGATATTCAAGATAGTCTTCTAAGTCCTGTTTCTTGTTAAAAGCAGTTCCATAGATACGCGTAAGCATTTTGTTGTGCTCATCACCTCTCCAGTATGCGCCAGATGATGATGTAAGCTTAAACGCCTTTATCTGTTTTGTACTTATAAGATGCGGGCCTGCACAAAATTCTATAAAGTCCCCCTGCTTATAAAATGTAAGTGTATCTGTATCAGGATGTTCATTAATCATTTCTACTTTATAAGGTTCATCACGTCCTGTCATAAGCTTTACAGCTTCTTCTTTGGAAAGTGTGTATCTTTCAAGCCTGTCTCCTTTTTTAATAATCTTTTTCATCTCTTTTTCAATATTGTCAAGGTCTTCCCTGGAAAGGCTTGGCATATCAAAGTCATAATAAAAACCGTTATCTATAGCAGGCCCTATAGCCAGTTTTGCATCTGGATAGAGATTCTGCACTGCTTCAGCCATAACATGTGCGCATGTATGGCGGTAAGCCCTCTTTCCGCCTTCGCTGTCAAATGTAAGGATGTTTAACTCACAATCCCTGTCTATAACAGTACGTAAATCAGCAATCTGCCCATCAATTTCTGCTGCACATGCAGCCCTTGCAAGTCCATCACTAATATCCGCTGCAATATCAATAACTGTCATTGCAGAAGCATACTCTTTACATGAACCATCTTTTAAAGTTACTTTCATATTAGCCCTCCATTCATCAAAAATATAAATAATGTCAAAAACCCCTCTGGCAAAATGCCAGAAGGGACACTTTTATTGGAATATTTTATATTAGCAGTATATATTTGTCAAGATGGCAGTTTTTTTGCTTTTCTCTGTCTTGCAGCCATAATCCCGCCAATCCTTCCACTTTCCCTGGATGTAAGCGACTTCCATCCTGTATCTGCTACTTTGTCAAAAAGCCCCAGTTCTACTGCGACTTCCCATTTTGCCTGTTCTGCTTTTTCAAGTTTCTTTATATCCTCTACAGTTTTTACCTCTATTTTTTTCTTTTTAGTCATACAATCTCCATTCCGCTGCCTTAAATGGCAGCACAATAAATTTCTCTAAACATAGTATATCCATTTTTAATAAATTTATTTATATATACTTGAAACATTATCCTCTTATATGTATAATATTATGTGTAATATTTTAATTTTTAAGCTATACTTTGGTCAAACTACATAATATATTTGGAGGTATTTATATGAGCAATATACAAAAGCCCAGTTTTTCCTTACTAACACAGAAAGAAGTTGACACTCTGGTTGATTTCCTGAATAATAACAGGAAAGCCGTAGACAGTGATGTAATGAACCAGAATAGCATTGATAAGCTTATAACTCTTATTACCAAGGACAGTGACCATATAATTTTAGACCTGTTTGACCCATTCGCAAGTGTTGACCAGGGTCTTCTTAAGGCTTCGGATTTTTACATTGATAAAAATGATATATGTGAACTTTGCATTTCTGTGAATGATGACACAGGATTTATTGCACTTACAGCACATAATACTGTTACTGGAAAAACTTTCAACATTACACCAAAGCTTGTTAATGAAAATGATACTGAAGAGTGGGGCTATTCTATATCACCTGTATTTTTTAACCGCATAGCTAAAGTGTTTAATCTGAAATACACTATGGAAACACACAATAAGGTTTGTGATATATTTGCTAAACATACATATGGTTCAGAAAAACATAAAATAGCAGAACTTTATCTTCCAGTCAATACTGCCCTTATTGAATGTATGTTATAAAACCGGAAAATTAATTTTTTATAAAAAGAAAAGGCAGAACATATATTCTGCTTTTTCTTTTTGCTATATGTTTCTTATACTGGGAACATCGCTGGTTTTCTTCCTGTAAATTCTGTATAGTATTTAAACCCGCATGATTTTAATATTTCTGGTACCTTATTAAAACTGTATCCAAGATATTTTGTTTCATGTGCATCTGAACCAACAGTTATAATTTCACCACCTAGTCCGTGGTAAAGTTTTAAAATCTTTTCATGAGGGTTGGGATGGTTTGTACCATATTTAAATCCTCCTGTGTTTATTTCAATGCCCTTTCCGTTATATATAAGAATTTTAAATATTTCTTCTATAATATCAAGAAACTGTTCTGTATTTTTAAGCGAATATGCATCATCGTGTAAATTTTCCATACGGAGTTTTTTCATATAAGGCGTATATCTTGTAATATAGTCAATATGTCCATAAACGTCAAAGTCTGCACCGCTTTTTGCATTTTTGAGGGTTGCCTCATAGTATTTTAATATGGCAGATGTTTCATCTGTTTTCTGCCAGTAAATATCAAGATATGGGTCAGTGTTATCTACAAGGTGTGTAGAGGCTATTATAAAATCAAATTTATATTTACTGGTGAGATTACTGCACTGTTTAATAACATCTTCTTTAAGTCCAAGTTCAATGCCCCTGCGTATGTGTATTTGTGGATAAAGGTGTTCAAGACGTTCCATTTCACTAAAGTACGCAGAAGTGTCAAGTAAAAATTCTGTTATTCCACTCTGCGATGGGAAGCCGTAGTCCATATGGTCAGTAAAACATATGGATGAAAAGCCAGTTTCTATAGCTTTTTTAAGCATTTCTTCCATCGGGGTGCTGCTGTCTGTTGAAAAAGCTGTGTGCACATGGCTGTCAGATTTTATCATTCTTCCACCTCCTTTATTCCGCTTATATCTGTATCTATCGTCATGGAATAATTGGTATAGTAAACCACAAATCCTGGTTTGCTTCCATTTGGTTTTTTAACATGTTTTTTCTGGATATAGTCAATCTCTGCCTTTCCCTGTTCCCTTGCCTTGGAATAATATGCAGCAAGCCGTGCAGCTTCTTCAAATGAACGGTCTGGAAGTTCTTTACCACCAGTTTTTACAATAACATGTGAACCTGCACTTGCTTTGGCATGGAACCACCAGTCATTGCCTGTAGCAATTTTAAATGTAAGTTCATCATTCTGGTAGTTGTTTTTACCGACAAATATATCAAATCCATCTGAAGAAATATAGTGCAGTGGCTTGCTTTTAGCAGTTTTTTTACTGCCTTTGCCTTTTTCAGCATGACGCTTTATATAGCCAAATTCAGACAGTTCACGTCTTATCACAGTGAGGTCCTCTTCCTGTCTTGCAATATCAAGGGCATTGCTTATTGATTCAAGATGTATAATTTCCTGTTTTGTTTCTTCAAGCTGTACACTTAATGCTTCAAATGTACGCTTTAATTTAGAGTATTTATTATAAAAATGTTTGGCATTTTCAACTGCGCTCATATTTTCATCAAGTGGTATGGTTATTTTTTCATTAGTGTAGTAGTTATCACATGTAAAGCTTTTTTCACCACCTGCCAGCTCATATCCATATGTTGTCAGAAGTTCACCATATACTTTATATTTATCCCTTTTTTCTGTGTCTTTTAACTGTTTTAACTGCAGCCCGTATTTCTTGCGGGCACGTTCAAGTGCTGTATTTGTTATTTTGCGCAAATCATATGATTTCTGGCGTATGCGCGAATAGGTCTCCTTTGCTGAGTAGTAGTACAAAAGCATACTGCTTACACTGTCACATCCGCTTATGGTATACTGGATATCACCAGAATATATAGTAAGTGGTATGCATGAAAATTCAACAGGTATGTCTTCTTTGTAAATAATACATGGTTCAAAGCCTGAATTTTGTACTTTCTCCATGATTTCTGTAAAATTACGGTACAGATGGAGTTTTTCCATTCCAGTAAGTTCTGCAGTATTATTTTTTCCAGATAATGAGGAAATATATATAAGTTCACTGGACATAACAGGGCTGAATCCTGTAAGTGAAGTGTATATTGCTTTCTGGATTTCCATTGGTTTTGAAAGTATCTGTTCTGTAAATTCCTTTTCTGTAATGGTAAATGGGTCGTATTTTTTCTGCGTGTCTGGTATAAAATAATCCCTTCCTGGCAGGACTTCCCTTACTGAACTAACAAGAAGTGAAATATGTTTAATACTGTCAATTATTTTATTGCTGCTGTCACAGAAAATAATGTTGCTGTGTTTGCCCATAAGCTCTATTATAAGTGACTTTGTACACAAATCCCCCATTTCATTGAGATGTTCAAGCTCTATGCGTATTACACGTTCAAGGCCTGCCTGGCTTATGTCCGTAATCCGGCAATTGTTGAGATGCTTTCTTAAAACCATGCAGAACACAGGTGCAGACAGTGGCGACTGTTTATTGTCATCACACAGATACATAAGCGGAAGACTTGGGTTAACTGATATCACAAGCCGCTTCTGGAAGCGCTTTGTAGTGCCATCGCTGTTATTTATGCTTTGTTTTACAGTGAGAAGAAGCTCATCTTTCTCAGGCTGGGCTATTTTAGTAATACGTGCTCCTGTAATTGTGTTTTTAAGCTCATTCACAAGAGCTGCTATAGTAATTCCGTCTAGTGCCATTCAACTGTCCTCTTTCTATTAATGTTAAATATGCTAATAATTATATTACTTCTTTTATTATAATACAACTGTTTTTAACATATGGTTCTGGCCGTTGCCAGAACTTTGAAATTACCATGCCAGAATCTTAAAAAATTGCACAATAATCTAAACTTCCGTATACCCAGGTAAAGTTACACTATCGTGCAGATATCTTGACGAAAGGCTGTTTAAGGCTTATAATATAATCCGACAGTTGTTTGATACCAAAAGATAACACTTTTGGAGAAAGGTAAAGGGGAGTGGCATGGCAAAAAAGAATAATGCAGAACAGCATGTTTTAGGCCAGGGGGAGGCTTTAGCAAAACGTGTAAAGCGTACTTTAATGGCAGTGGCGGGTGGGGTATTTTTTCTCGTTTCTACTATAGTTGTAAATCTTATTTCATCCAATGCGCAATCAGAACAGCTCAACGCTACAAAGGCATTAAACCAGTACCGCAATGGCTCTAAAATTCTTACATATTCGGTCCAGTCATATGCAGTGACTGCTGACAAGGGTTATTATGATGATTATATGAAAGAACTTAATGAGGACAAGTCAAGGGACCATGCAATATCGGTATTGGAAAGCATAAGTATATCTGACAGTGACTGGGAAGAGTTAAACCAGATAAGGTCATTATCAGATGGTCTGGTTCCTTTAGAGGAAAGTGCAATGCAGAGTGCATCTGCAGGTGATACTGACACAGCATGTGAATATGTATTTAGTGATGAGTATAGAAACACTGTAGATAAGATTAATATTCTGACTGATGAAGTTATTAACAAAATCCAGGATGACAAAAACAATGAAAGAAAAATCCTGAATATAATAATGATTGTAATACAGATATTTTTTATAGGGTCGTTTTTGTTTGTGGTCTATGAAATACAGCAGATAATAAAGTTTGCCAGGACTGAACTGCTTGAGCCAATTAAAAAGGTATCTGTGCAGATGAGTGAGCTTGCCAATGGCAATTTCCAGGCAGAACTTGATATGTATGAGGACAGCAGTGAAGTTGGCTCTATGGTTTCCTCTATCAATTTTATGAAGAACAATATTACAAATATGGTACAGGAAATCTCAGATACATTAGGCGAAATGAGTAATGGAAATTATAATATAAATATCAGGCAGGAATATGTTGGCCAGTTTATACAAATTAAAGAATCTTTTATAAGTATTGGAGAAAAGATGCGGGAAATGCTTTTAGCTATGCGTGAAGTTTCTGCAAGTGTTGACAAAGGTTCAGAGCAGCTTTCATGTGCCGCAGAAGACCTCGCTGAAAGCTGTACTTCCCAGGCACTGCAGGTATCAGAGCTCGTTGGGATTTTTGAAGGCATGGAGAGGAGCATGGAAAGCAATGCTTTAGCTGCAGATGAGTCAGTTGAACTTGCAGCAAGGGCAGGAAGGACTTTGCAGACAGGCAATGACAAGATGCAGGAATTAAAAGAAGCGATTGCCGCAATAAGCAAATGTTCTGAACAGATAGGAACAATTCTTGGTGATATAGAAGACATAGCTTCGCAGACAAACCTGCTATCTTTAAATGCTGCGATTGAAGCAGCGAGGGCAGGAGAAGCTGGCAAGGGTTTTGCTGTTGTTGCGGAACAGGTCAAGAGTCTTTCTGATGAATCAGCACAGGCAGCAGGAAGAACTAAAACATTAGTTGAAACAACGATTGAGGCAGTAAACAAGGGAATATCTATTGCTAATGAAACAGTAGCTAATATGTCACAGGTTATGGATAATGCTATGGATGCAACACAGAAGATGGGACAAATTGCATCAATGCTGCAGCAGGAGGTTGGACATATGCACGAAGTAAATAATAGTATTTCACAGGTGTCTGCAGCAGTAGACAATAATTCTGCAACATCAGAAGAAACGGCAGCTGTAAGTGAAGAACAGAAGGCGCAGGTAGAAGCAATGGTATCTCTTATGGATAAATTTAAGATATAAGGTATTTTTGTAAAAGAGTTTATATGTTTTATAAAAAGATGTTTACTGAAAGGAGCCATAGTAATGACAGTAGAAGAATGTTATAATGCTTTAAAAGGAGATTACAGCCAGGCACGTGCACGTCTGCACAGTGACAATATTATTAAAAAATTTATGCTGAAGTTTCCTGGCCAGTGTGGTTATGACAAGCTTTCCCAGGCAATGGATGAAAAAGATTATAAAGAGGCGTTTGTAGCTTCACATACATTGAAAGGTGTATGTATGAACCTGAGTTTTACAATGCTTGAAAAGTCAAGCTCAAAGCTTACAGAAGCATTGCGTGACGGCTATTCTGATGAAGTACCAGGATTGTATGCACAGGTGCAGGATGATTACAGACAGACAATAGAAGCAATTGACGGACTGCAGTAACATATAGGATAATTTTGCAGAATGGAGGCAAAGATGGAGGATATTTTGAGGAACGGATTTGCAGAACAACTGTTAGAAAACAGCCCATATGGTTTTTGCATTGTGCATCTGGAATTGGATTCTTCAGGTTCTCCAAAAGATTTTCAAATAGTATATGCCAACAAAGCTTTTGCAGAAATTGAGGGCAGTGCATATGATAGTTTTTTAAATAAGAACTTCTGTGAAATATTTCCATCTATTGGAGAACAATATAAGCAGATATTTTATGAATCTGCTTATATGAATAAAGTGTGTGAAACAAGATGCCATGCAGCCTCAAAGGAAAAATATCTGAATGTTGTCAGTTATCCTTTATCAAAGGGCATATGTGGATGTATAGTCCGCGATATTAGCAACAATATGAGGAATGAACTGGAACAAAAAGCAGTTATTGAAGAAGCGCTAATGCAGGCCAGAAAAGCAAGCAAGGCAAAATCAGATTTTCTTTCAAATATGAGCCATGATATAAGAACCCCAATGAATGCAATTATTGGTTTTGCTGCTATAGCAGCGGGACATATTGATAAAAAAGATAAGGTAAAGGACTGCCTTACTAAAATAATGGCTTCAAGTAACCATTTGCTTGCCCTGATTAACGATGTACTTGATATGTCCCGTATAGAAAGCGGAAAAATCAATATCCATGAGCAGGAAGTAAACCTTTCTGAACTGATGCATGATTTTATGAATATAATACAGCCGCAAATTGCAGATAAACACCAGGAACTATATATAGATACAATGGATGTAATCCATGAGGATGTTTATGCTGATATACAGCATTTGGAAAGAGTACTTATAAATATAGCAGGCAATGCTATTAAATATACAGATACAGGTGGTACAATTTCAGTACGTATCAGGGAAGTACATTCAGATATAGCAGGAATGGGCAAATATATATTTAGTATTAAAGATACTGGTGTAGGAATGAGTGAAGATTTTCTTCCCCATGTTTTTGAAGTATTTGAGAGGGAGCGCAATTCTACAATAAGCAAAATTGAGGGAACAGGCCTTGGGCTTCCCATTGCAAAAAATATTGTGGAAATTATGGGTGGTACAATATGTGTTAAAAGCAGGAAAAATAAAGGTTCAGAGTTTGTTATAACACTGCCGCTCAGGCTTCAGGAAAAACATTCCAACGGTGAATCTGTTGAAAAGCTGTTTGGACTGCGTGCTATGATTATTGATGATGACTTTAATGTTTGTGACAGTGTTTCAAAGATGCTTTCCAAAATCGGCATGGAGCCTGAATGGACACTATCAGGTAAAGAAGCAGTTCTTAAGGCACAACAGGCAAAAGAAACAGGCAGAAGTTTTTATGCATATATTGTAGACTGGAAAGTCCCTGATATGGATGGTGTTGAGATAATAAAGCGCCTGCGTATCATTGAGGGTGATGAAACCCCTATTTATGTATTGACAGCATATGATTACAGCGATATTGAAGAAGAAGCAAAAGCAGCAGGTGTTACAGCTTTCTGGCAGAAGCCGCTGTTTCTGTCAAGCCTTAGGAGTGTGCTTTTACAGACATGTACCAGAAGTGAAGAAACAGAACCTGAACCAGTATTTAAAGAAGAAAAGTTATTTACAGGCAAAAAGATACTTCTTGTAGAGGACAACGAACTAAACCGTGAGATTGCAACTGAGATTCTTATGGAAAGTGGTTTTGAAATTGATAAAGCTGAAAATGGAAGCATTGCATTAGAAAAAATCCAGAATTCAAAACCAGGCGATTATGACCTGGTACTTATGGATATACAGATGCCAGTTATGGATGGATATGAAGCAGCTATTGCAATAAGAAATATCAGCGATAAGCAGTTATCTGCAATCCCTATACTTGCAATGACTGCTAATGCATTTGACGAAGATAAACAAAAAGCAATCAACAGTGGTATGAATGGACATATTTCCAAACCAATTGAAATTGAGAAACTTTTTGATACCCTGAAGGTAACACTTATCTGACTAAAAATTAAAGAAAGGAAGTTATTATGGTCCAGCATGTTATTTTATGGAAACTTAAAGAAGAGCTTAATGGAAAGGATAAAAGTGAAGTTTTAGATGGGATAAAGAGTAATTTAGAATCCCTTTCTGGCAAAATTCCAGGTCTTTTAGATATAAAAGTTATAAATGAGCCATTGCCATCTTCCAATGCAGATGTTATGCTTGACTGCCTGCTGGAAGATGAACAGGCTCTTAAAGCTTATGCAGTACACCCAGAACATGTAAAAGTAGCAGACACATATGTACGTCCATATACAGAAATCAGGATGTGCATGGACTGTAAGAGATAAATTTTTTGCTTATACAGGACATTACCAGCAAGTCTTGCCAGTGGTGGTAGTGTCCTGGTTTACGTGCAGAATTAGCTGCATATAATAACAGCAGTAATAGAAATGAGGTATGCCATGTATGATAAACTGACAAAAAAAGATATAGAAAAGATGGAGCAGGAAATTGAACATAGAAAGCTTGTTGTCAGAAAACAGGCATTAGATGACGTAAAAGAGGCAAGGGCGCATGGCGATTTAAGTGAAAATTTTGAATATAAAGCAGCCAAAAAGTTTAAGAATGAGAATGAAAGCAGAATACGTTATCTTGAAAAAATGGTTAAAACTGCACAAATAATTGAAGATAAATCAGGTGATAATGAAGCAGGGCTAAATGATACAGTATTATTATATATTGAAGATGATGAATGTGAAGAAGAGTATAAAATTGTTACAACAGTAAGAAGTGATGTTCTCAATAATATGATAAGCATTGAATCACCAATGGGTAAAGCACTTTTAAAACATAAGGCTGGTGACAGGGTCTATATTGCTATAGATGATAAACATGGCTATTATGTCCAGATAAAGGAAATACACAAAAGTGATGATGAGTCTGAGGCTATAAGCAGATTTTAACCTCATCAAGTAAGCCCTTTAAAATACACGCTTCTATGTTGCAGAAACATAAGCAGTGGGTAGGGACTTACTTGTTTCAGTGGGAGTATAAGCTCCCACTGAAAAGCTGCGGTAGCAGCTATGAGGTTGTTTTGTAAGTGGGCAAGTAGCGAAGCGGATTGCGAATATCTGCTTGATTAAAGAATTAGAAGGTGGCATAAGTGAAAGAGAGTGCTAAATATGATTATTATATCCAGTATTTAATGTGCGCAACAGGCGGTTTTACAGCGGCATATGCAGTATTAAACCATGCAGATTTTCTGGCATCGGCACAGACTGCAAATCTTATACACATTACATTATGTATAACCGGCAGGAATTTTCCAGAACTTTGCCTGCGCCTTATAGCAATGTTAATTTATATGGCAGGACTGGCAATTCCAGTATTAATTTCTAAGTATACACATATTAATGTAAAGATGTTTTGTATCTTTATAGAAATAACAATGGTTGTACTATTGTTTTTCTTTACAGATAAGATGAATACAATTATAGCATTGTATCCTGTATTTTTCATGACATCAGTACAATGGAATTCATTTCCTGGCGTGGGAAGCTTTGTAAGTTCATCAGTATTTTCAACTAATAATTTACGGCAGTTTACAACATCTTATATAGAGTACATATGCAGTAAAGACAGGGAACAGCTAAAGAAAACAAAGTTTTTTGGCTGTGTGCTTTTGTCGTACCACATAGGTGTGGTATTTTCATATTTCATCTATAAAGAATTTGCAATGAAAGGCATTATTTTTTGCCTTATTCCATTATTAATGGGGATGTTTCTTCTTGCATATAGCAATTACCAGTTTTCAGCAAGAAGAATAATATATTAATTACCAGGAAAGGGGTATTTTTGTGGAAAAACGCTTAAAACGGGGGGCAGGGATACTATTGCCTATAAGCAGTCTTCCTTCACCGTATGGTATTGGGACATGTGGGAAAGCTGCATATGAATTTGTGGACAAACTTAAAAAAGCAGGACAGACATACTGGCAGGTTCTTCCTATAGGACCTACAAGTTATGGTGACAGTCCTTACCAGTCATTTTCAACATTTGCAGGCAATCCATACTTTATAGACCTGGATATGCTGGCTGAAGAGGGAATCTTAGAAAAAGAAGATGTACAGGCCGTCTGCTGGGGCGGGGCTGAAGATAGTATTGATTATGGCACAATATACGAAAACAGGTTCCAGATTCTTAAAAAAGCTTTTTATAATACTAAAGAGTGTGGGAGCGGAAAGTACAAAAAGTTTGTGTCAGACAACAGGGAGTGGCTTGAAGACTACTCACTTTTTATGGCATGCAAGGAGCATTTTAACCAGAGGGAATGGCTTTTATGGGATAAAGATATAATGGCAAGGGAACCACAGGCACTAAAGCACTATTCAGACATACTTAAAGACAACATTATGTTCTGGAAATATATACAGTTTAAGTTTTACAGCCAGTGGGACAGGCTTAAAAAGTATGCTAATGATAATGGCATAAAAATTATTGGAGATATACCTATCTATGTTGCACTTGACAGTTCAGATGTATGGGCGGCACCTGGCCAGTACCAGCTTGACGAAAATCTTAAACCTGTGGATGTTGCGGGCTGTCCGCCTGACATATTTTCAGATTATGGGCAGAAATGGGGCAATCCATTATATAACTGGGATGTAATGGAAAAGGATGGTTTTACCTGGTGGAAAAGAAGAATGGCATCTGCTGCAAGAATGTATGATGTTATAAGGATAGACCATTTTATAGGAATAGCAAAGTATTATGCAATCCCGGCAGATGGGACACCTTCAGAGGGTGAATACAGGCCAGGCCCGGCAAAGAAACTTACTGATGCAATAGATGAAGCTATAGTTAATGCACAGATTATAGCAGAAGACCTTGGTGTGGCAATGCCTGAAGCAAAGAAGCTTTTACAGGAAACAGGCTATCCAGGCATGAAAGTACTTGAATTTGCATTTGACGGACACTGTTCTAACGAATACCTTCCACATAATTATAATAAAAACTGTGTTGTATATACAGGAACACATGATAATGACACACTGGCTGGATACCTTGACACACTTGGCAGCAAAGAGCATAGATATCTGCAGGCATATACAGGATGTATGGAAAAAGAAGTATCTGCCGCAAGTGTTATAAGGCTTGCTTATGGAAGCGTTGCAGACACAGCCATTATCCAGATGCAGGATATTCTGTTAAAAGATAATACAGCAAGAATGAACCTTCCTTCAACAATTGGGAAGAACTGGAGATGGAGGTTAAAAGAAGGGGAATTTGGAGAAAAAGAAATTGAAGAACTCTTTAATCTGGCAGATGTATATTCAAGGCTTCCAGAGATAGTATACCGTGTAAGGTGGTTTGAAGAAAACAAGGCAGAAAAGTGCAGAAAGCCAAGAAGGCAAGAAAAGGGGAAGAGAACGCCAAAAGGCAAGAGAAAACCTGTACAGAGGAAGCCGCTACACAGGGGAGCCAGTTAAGCGGAAAATAATATAATATCAAATTAGTAGTTTTTTGGCGCAGTATGGCATTTTTGCCGCTGTGCCAATGTTATTTATATAAATGAAAGCAGCTTATTTAACTAATGCTTTAACAAATTCTTTTCCAATTGCAAATCCAAGCAGTGGAGGAATAGCATCCCCAATCTGTTCATATTTATCCTGCTCTTTAGCACTGTGAAATGCAACATATGGTCCTGCAAACTGGTACCAGTCTGGAAAGCTTTGCAGTCTTGCTGCTTCACGTGGAGTAATGGCACGGTTTATATATGGATGTAGTATCTCATCTAAACAATGTGATGTTACAGTAAAACTTGGTTTATCATCTAATAATCTTCTATTTCTGCTTCCATAAATGGTCTTTGGAAATAAATGCCTGTATTTACTTATTTCTCCTGTCTCTGTTAATGTATTAAATGTTGAATACATACTCTCTCTCTCTTTGATGAGAGCTAACAATTCCAGTTTCTTTTTTCTGTGTCCTGGTCCTTTATGACAGCTTATGCTGTTGTCATTAAATAGTCCTTTTTCAAGCAGATGTCCTGGTACAGATGTATTCATGCTGCTATCAGAGTATTGTCCGCGCATAATAGAAATAAACCACTTCTGGCCGGCACTTTTAAAGTGTTTTAATGGTGTATATTGTGTTGATTCCACTCCTGCTTCCACAGGCTCCAGGTCAAGAATGGCATCCCCTGCTGTCACAAATGGGTTTTTGCATCCTGGTCCGTGGGTTTTTAAAGGATATGTAAAATCCACATTAGTAAAATCCTGTCTTATAGCAACAAGAAAAAGCCTTTCCCTTGCCTGAGGCACTCCGTAGTCACAAGCCTTAAGCAATATTTCATTCTGCTCTCTTGAAACCAGTTTATATGCAGGCAGCAAATCCCTGCTTTCAAATGTATCACAGATATATTTGAAAATTGCGCCCTTAACACCATCTTTTGCCTTAGAAAACATCCCTTTTACATTTTCAAAAAGTATGGTTTTTGTATTAACTGTTTTGGCAATTCTAATAATATTGCTAAACAAATCATCACGCTTATCACCTGGAATTCTTGTACCAGCAATGCTGAAACTTTCGCAAGGAGCTCCTCCGGATACAATATCTACGGTTTCATTAACTGAATCTATGCCATAGCGCGCCTTTAAAAAGTTTTTTACCATTGCACTGCTGATAAGATTAATATCCCCATGAATTAATAATGTCTGTGTACTTTCACACATAAACAATTTTAAATAATCTTCATCAGTCTCTGTGCCATTAAAATATCTGGCAAGCTCAAACACTTTGGCATTATGGGTAATTGAATATGTTTCTGCTGTGGTATCTGTCCATTCAACAGCTATAAGAGGTAAAATTCCTGCCCATTTAAAGCCTGTACACAGTCCACCTGGTCCAGAAAATAAGTCTATGCTTACAAGACGAAAATGTTCTTTTTTCATTCTTTGGATAAGACTGCTATTCATATTTTTACTTTTCCTCTCAGATATACTTACCACTTATTATATATTTATAATGGCACAAAAATCAAGTATTTTTCTAAAATACATAAATTCAGGCGAAATATTTTTAACACCAAAGTTAATTGTACTATAAATAATAGTTTTTGTTGAATTTGCACATAAAAGTGAGCTTTTTGTTGAATTTGTTCTGCATATATGTTAATATAATCATTAAATATAATAATATTTAAACTATAGTAATACACCAATAAGAAAAGGTAATAATAACAATGCATAAAGAAATTAAACAATTCGTTGCCCATATTAGAGAAAATATGGATATACAGACTGTATCTGAACATTGCAAGGAAACTGCAGAATATTGTAGTAAAACATTAAATGTTCTGGGGCTTGGAAAACTAGGTTATTATATCGGAATCATACATGATGCAGGAAAGTATTCAGATGAATTTCAAGAATATATAATAAAACCCATAAGTGGTGAAAAATACCACAAAGGTTCTGTAAACCATACTTTTGCAGCAGTTGCATATACATTAAATAAGTTTCATTCTATAGGTCCATATGAGGGGTTAACTTCGGAACTTGCAGCTTTTGCAACTGGAAGCCACCATGGACTTTTTGATATAAATAACCTTGACAAAAAAAATGGTTTTAACCACCGCCTGGATTATGCAAAAAATAATGACACATATTATTTATCTATGCAGAGGTTTTTTGAAAACTGTATAAGTGAAGACAGGCTTTGCGATATTTTTTCACAAGCATGTAATGAAGTAAAGGTATTTTATAATAAAATACTTTTATATTGTAAAAAAGGCTATTTTAGTACAATGGATAATATTAAAACATCTTATAATTTTTTACTAGGTATGTTTGCAAGAATGTTACTGTCTGCACTTATTGATGCCGATCGTAAAAACACATATGAATTTATGGCTAATAAAGAGCATGATAGAAATTATATAACAGACAGGCTTTTCTGGAAAAAACAATTAGAATATATGGAAGGGTGTTTGCAGAAGTTTACTTGTAATACTAAGATAAATCAAATAAGAAAAGATATATCCTGCCAGGCAGCAGAATTTGCAAAAAATATGCAAAATGGCGGAATATTCAGATTAAATATTCCAACAGGTGCTGGAAAAACTCTTACATCTTTAAGAACAGCTCTTTCAACAGCTGTAAATGGGAAGGTTAGCCACATTATTTATGTGTTGCCACTTTTGTCTATAATTGACCAGAATGTAAAGGTGATAAAGGAATATTTTCTTGATAAAGACTTAGTTACAGAACATCATAGCAATATTATTAAAGAAAATATGACAAAGGATGAACTTGATAAATATGAACTTATTTGCGAAAACTGGAGTAATGCAATTATAGTTACAACTCTAGTACAATTTCTTGATACACTTTTTTCTGGGAGAACACAGTCTGTGAGGCGTATGAACGCACTGGTCAATTCTGTTATAATTATTGATGAAGTGCAGACAGTTCCTCTTAAAATGCTATATATGTTCAATAATGCCCTGAATTTTCTTGCTTATTATTGTGGCTGCAGAATAATTCTATGTTCAGCCACCCAGCCTTGTTTTGAAAAGACAAATTATATGCTTAGATATTCTGAAAACTGTAATATTGTTAAAACAGATAAACAAATAGAAAAGGCATTTAAACGGACTAAAATAATTGATAAAACAGATATTTCTATGTCTGTGGAACAATTGTGTGGTTTTTCAATGGAACTTATGAAGGAAAGTGAAAATCTCCTAATAATATGCAACACTAAAAGCAGTGCAGAAAGCATATTTAAAGAGATAGTGAATATGTCAGATAAAGAGTATAAGATTTTTTGCCTCACAGCAAATATGTGCATAAAACACAGACAAATTATACTTAAAATGATAAATTATTTTCTGAAAAAGCATATTAAAATTATTTGTGTTTCAAGCCAGATAGTAGAGGCTGGTGTAGATTTTTCATTTGAAACACTTATTAGAATACGTGCTGGCCTTGATAATCTTGCACAGTCAGCAGGAAGATGCAACAGAAGCTTTGATTATGGCCATATTTGTAACGTATATATGGTAAGACTGAATGAAGAAAAACTTACATATTTAAAGGATATACAAAATTCCCAGAACAGTACAATGGATTTTCTATATATATATAACAAAAATCCAGAAAATTTTGATAATAATATTTTAAGTGAAAAATCTATTAAAAAGTATTACAGCATGTTATTTAATGATTCAGATGTAAAAAAAAGCTTTGCATACCCAGTTAAAAAACCACTGAAAACAAACTTATTTGACCTGCTCGCTTCAAATAGTATTTTTTCCAGTAATGACCAGCAATATTTAATAAGACAGGCTTTTAAAACAGCAGGAGAACTTTTTGAGGTTTTTGATAATGAAAGTTTTGAAATTATTGTTCCTTATAATAAAAAAGCAAAAGAACTTATTGCAAACCTTAATTCAGAGAGGGCATGTTTTGATATTGCTTTCTTAAAGAGCATTATTCAAAAGGCAAAGCCATATACGGTATCAGTGTTTAAATACCAGCTTGATAAGCTTATGCAGGACGGAATGTTGCAGACGTATGGCAATAACAATATATATTCATTGAATTCTTGCTGTTATAATAGAAAGACAGGGCTTGAAATAGTACATAATGATATATTTTAAGAAATATAAGCAATACTGGCTGGAATAATATATTGTAGTTACTGAAAGGAGGAAATATTAAATGCATAGAAATTCAGTGGAATTCGGGGTATGGGGCAGTTATGCTTTGTTTTCTGACCCAATAACAAGAGTAGGAGGAGAAAAGTTTTCTTACCAGATTCCAACTTATGAGGCGCTTAAAGGAATACTTCATAGCATATATTGGAAGCCAACATTGATATGGATTATAGATAAAGTAAGGATAATTAATCCTATACAGACAGAAACAAAAGGCATCCGTCCTATAAGATATTCATCAGATAAAAATGATTTATCATATTATACATATTTAAAAGATGTGCACTATAAAGTAAAAGCTCATTTTATATGGAATGAAAACCGTCCTGAATTGGTAAATGATAGAAATGAACACAAGCATCATAATATTGCAAAACGTATGATTGAAAAAGGAGGCAGACGGGATATTTTTTTAGGTACAAGAGAGTGCCAGGGATATATCGGACCAACTGCATTTGATGATGGTAATGGTGCTTATGACCAAGTTAATGAACTTGATTTTGGCATATTGTACCATGGAATTACATATGCTGATGAGGCCTACAATGAGCAAACAAAAGGAAGGATGACAGTGCGTTTAAAGCGTACTATTATGAAAAATGGAGTGATTTATTTTACTAATACTAATGACAGCAAAAAAAATGATAGTAAAATGATTTCAGAACTTAGTTTCGTATATGGAAGCTGTATACAAAGACCACTGCATGAAATGCCAATAAAGCTGTTTAAAGAAGAATTAAATAATATACAGTTTGCAGAAAAATTGGAAAAGGAGGATGAATAAAAATATGTCATGGATGACTACACTTGTAAAAACATATGACAACCTTATGGCAAATGACAATTTTATTGAAAAAAACGATCTTCCAGATGTTCCAGCTATCGCTCATATAACTGTAAGGTCACAAATTGAAATAGTAATTGATAGTGAGGGCTGTTTTAGAGAGGCTAAAACAGTTGATAAAGAAGATTGTGAGGTTATAATACCTGTTACTGAGGACTCTGCATCTAAAACTTCAAATATTGCACCATATCCTCTTTCTGATTCATTGTCTTATATCGCAGGTGATTATTCTGTTTATGTTACAAATGAAAAAGAGATTAAAAAAGCTGGTGAAAAATTTGATAAGTATATTACACAACTGCAAGAATGGGCAGAATCTGAAAATGTAAATCCAAAGATAAAGGCTATTTACACATATCTTAAAAAGAAAACGGTAATAGCAGACCTTGTGTCAGACAAAGTTGTGGAACTTGATGCCAATTCAAAGTTTATGTCAAAAAAAATTAATGGAAAGACATATGAAGATTCTATTGCCAGATTCAGGGTATTAAGTGATGATGGGAGTGAATCCGCCTGTTGGAAAGATAAAAAACTTTTTAGTAATTATACAAAATATTATCTTTCTAAAAAAACAGGAGAAAAAGATAAATGTTATGAGAGTGGAAAAGAGGCGCTGATATGTGTCAAACATCCAAAAGGAATAGTAGCTTCATCATATAGTGCGAAGCTTATTTCCGCAGAAGATAATACAAATTTTACATACATGGGAAGATTTATTCATTGGCGGGAAGCTTGTACAGTAAGTTATGAAGCTACCCAGAAAGCTCATATTGCACTTTCGTGGCTTATAAAAACACAAGGTTATTCTGTGGGTAAAAAAGAAAAAAGAACATATGTATGCTGGTGTCCCGAAGTAAAAAAAGTAGACAATCCAGTAAATTTACAGTTAGATGATAATAATGAAACAGACTATAATTCTCATACAGAATATAAGGAAGAAATAAAAAAATTGTTTTTTGGAAAAAAAGCAAATTTTACTGAAAATGATATAATTGTCCTTATGTCTCTTGATGCAGCAACAACAGGAAGGCTTTCTATAACTTATTATAATGAATTTGGGGCAAGAGATTTTTTAGACCGCATACAAAACTGGTTAGAAACCTGCCAGTGGTATTTTAAAAAGAAAAACTCTGACGGAAAAATAGCAGATTCTGTAAAAACCCCAAATACGATAAGAATTATCTACTGTGCTTTTGGTGTAGAAAGAAAAAATTTCCTGGAACTTGACAGCAAAATTTTAAAACAGCAGGTACAGAGAATAATGTATTGTATCGCAGATGGCAAAAATGTACCTTATGATATCGTTCATGCACTGTTTATAAAAGCATCAAATCCACAGAAATACCAGAAATGGTATAATTATCAGGAAACGCTTTCGACAGCCTGTGCATTGATTGCTAAATATTACAACAGCTATAATAAGGAGGTGAAATTTACAATGAAACTTGATAAGAATAAAACAGACAGAAGTTATTTATTTGGACGGCTTCTTGCTATTGCTGAAATTATTGAGGAAAGAACATATACCAAAGATACAGCACGCATGACAAATGCAGCTAGATTACAGCCAGCATTTGTAAACCACCCAATGCATACATGGATGCTTATTAGGAGCAAGCTTATTCCATATTATAAGCAGAGTGGAGTCCAAAATGAAACTTATTATAAAAAGCTTATTTCAGATATAGTTGCTTTATTTGAAACAGATGATAAAGAGAAGCTTAATTTACCTTTAGATGAAGGGTATCTTATTGGATACTATTTACAGAGAAAAGAGATGTATACAAAATCAAAGGAGGATAAATAAATGGCAATTCTTACTAATAAAATTGATTTTATAATGCTTTGTACAGTTTCTAATGCAAATCCAAACGGTGATCCTTTGAATGGAAATGTACCAAGAACAACCTACAGTGGCCATGGAGAGATATCAGATGTTTGTATCAAGAGAAAGATTAGAAACAGGCTGCAGGATATGGGAGAAAATATTTTTGTGCAGTCAGCAGAACGTAGTATTGATGGCATGACAAGTCTTAGTGAAAGAGCTTCTGCAAATATAACTGGATACCAGAATAAAGACGATTATGCAAAAATGGCATGTGAAAAATGGATAGATGTAAGAAGTTTTGGACAGGTTTTTGCATTTAAATCACTAAAAGAAAAAAACAATAAAAAAACTGATAAAGAAAAGGGAGTTTCTGTCGGAGTCAGAGGTCCTGTCACACTCCATCAGGCATTAAGTGTATCCCCTGTTGATATTTCGTCTATACAAATAACTAAAAGTGTAAACTCAGAACCTGCTGCTGACGGAAAGAAAACCTCTGATACTATGGGCACAAAACATATGGTGTCATTTGGGCTATATGTAGTTAAGGGTTCAATTAATGTACAGCTTGCAGAAAAAACAGGATTTTCTGACGAAGATGCAGAAAAAATAAAAGAAGCTTTAAGGACGCTATTTGTTAATGATGCCTCTGCTGCCCGCCCAGATGGAAGTATGGAAGTAGTCAGGCTTTACTGGTGGAGACACAATAATAAAACAGGTCAGTATTCTTCAGCAAAAGTACATAATACAATAAAAATAACTATAAAGCCTGGTGTAGGGATACCTGCCAGTATTGATGATTACATAATCAAAGAAAATAACCTTGCAGGACTTGTGCCAGAAATAATAGAGGGAATATAATCGTGGAATATAATGAAGATGATTTTTTAATGCTTTCAGGCATCCAGCATTTTTGCTTCTGTAAAAGGCAATGGGCTCTTATACATATTGATATGTTATGGGAAGAAAATCTGCGTACTGTTGAAGGTGGTATTATGCATGAAAAATGTCATGACAGTTCTCTATCAGAAAGCAGAAAAGATGTGATTATATCTAGAGGTATGCCAGTTTTTTCACGCAGGATGGGCATAAGTGGTGAATGTGATATTGTAGAATTTATCAAAGATAATACAGGAATTAATATATATGGCAGGGATGGTCTGTACAGAGTTTATCCTATTGAATATAAACGTGGAAGACCAAAGGATAATAATTCTGATATACTGCAGCTTTGTGCACAGGCTATGTGTCTAGAAGAAATGACAGTGTGCAAAATCGATGAAGGTGCTCTTTTTTATGGCGAAACTAGACGTAGACAGAAAATTATATTTACTAATAAGCTACGCAATGAAGTAGAAAAGAATTTTGAGCTTATGCATCAGTATATAAAAAACTCACATATTCCAAAAGTGAAACCAACAAAAGGATGTAATGCCTGTTCCTTAAAAAATTTATGTCTGCCAGATCTTCTAAATAAGCATGATACACAAAAATATATTCTTAATAAATTAAATGAATAATAAAACATATATAAATTTTTAATAAGGAGTATATACTTTGAAAAAACTACTCAATACCTTATATATTACAAATGAAAAAGCCTATCTTTCACTTGATGGTGAAAATGTGGTTATATCTGAAGGGAAAAAACAGCTTGGCAGAGTTCCTTTGCATACGCTAGACAGTATATTTTTATTTGGATATATTGGTGCTAGTCCTGCACTTATGGGTAAATGTGCAGAATTAAATAAGCAGCTTGTACTATTAAAACCAAATGGCAGATTCCTTGCAAAAATTCATTTGAAACACTTATTAGAATACGTGCTGGCCTGTCACCTCTCGCATGAGAGGTGTGGATTGAAATTTCTTTCAGCATGGCAAGATAGAAAAAGGGAAATTGTCACCTCTCGCATGAGAGGTGTGGATTGAAATGTTTAGTACAACTGTACCAACTGCAAATAATGCAGTCACCTCTCGCATGAGAGGTGTGGATTGAAATCTGATTTTCAATCGCCTTAGATGGGTTTTCTCCCGTCACCTCTCGCATGAGAGGTGTGGATTGAAATTTATCTGTCAATGGGATTTTATTAAGCACTTTAGTCACCTCTCGCATGAGAGGTGTGGATTGAAATAAATCATCAGCTATAAACTTTACAATGCTTATTCGTCACCTCTCGCATGAGAGGTGTGGATTGAAATTCTTTAGAAAGATGATATTATACATTTACCATCGTCACCTCTCGCATGAGAGGTGTGGATTGAAATACTTGTTACTGTACATCCAAGGTCTGCCAATGCCGGTCACCTCTCGCATGAGAGGTGTGGATTGAAATCCCAGTATGCATTGACTGGATGATGGTCAAGAATGTCACCTCTCGCATGAGAGGTGTGGATTGAAATATTTCCTCTTTCCCCTCCGTCTAACCATCGGCAAATGTCACCTCTCGCATGAGAGGTGTGGATTGAAATTAAATAATCATGTGCTTGGTCACGGTACTCTTTGTCACCTCTCGCATGAGAGGTGTGGATTGAAATTGATTCTTTGCTGTCAGAAAAATCCTCTGTACCGTCACCTCTCGCATGAGAGGTGTGGATTGAAATACCCTCTGCTTTCTGTAATTCAGAATAAGCCTTGGTCACCTCTCGCATGAGAGGTGTGGATTGAAATTTTAAGCAGTTTTTTATCTTCCGTCCGCTGGCTGTGTCACCTCTCGCATGAGAGGTGTGGATTGAAATTTTGCACAATGCTTTTCCACATTCTGGACAAACGTCACCTCTCGCATGAGAGGTGTGGATTGAAATTGTTTGCATAATATTTGCTTCGATTATGTATATACGTCACCTCTCGCATGAGAGGTGTGGATTGAAATAACCGTTGCGCCATTAACCGCATCATTAGACATCGTCACCTCTCGCATGAGAGGTGTGGATTGAAATGCCTTCGCCTTGTCTGCCTAATGGGTCAGTAATTGTCACCTCTCGCATGAGAGGTGTGGATTGAAATCAAGAAATACATCCCATTCTCTGGTACACCTTCGTCACCTCTCGCATGAGAGGTGTGGATTGAAATTCTAAGCGGATATTTATTGTGTTCGGATACAAGCGTCACCTCTCGCATGAGAGGTGTGGATTGAAATACCACCAGACATACTAATATTAGCTTTAAAGTCGTCACCTCTCGCATGAGAGGTGTGGATTGAAATCTTCTGGATATAATGTTTCTTCTGGAAACAATCCGTCACCTCTCGCATGAGAGGTGTGGATTGAAATTTTCAAGTCTCTATCAAGTGCAATCAGTTTTCCGTCACCTCTCGCATGAGAGGTGTGGATTGAAATGGTTTTGCCATCCGCCAATAAATATAGGATATTGTGTCACCTCTCGCATGAGAGGTGTGGATTGAAATGCCAAAACCATATACATATTGGTGATTCAAACCGTCACCTCTCGCATGAGAGGTGTGGATTGAAATAATGATTGCCGGCCAGTGCTTCCACGGTGATGCGTCACCTCTCGCATGAGAGGTGTGGATTGAAATATCATTAGCATCTGCTACAGGACGTTTAAAACTGGTCACCTCTCGCATGAGAGGTGTGGATTGAAATAGTTGTGTGTTGATTATCTTCCAATGCACCCATAGTCACCTCTCGCATGAGAGGTGTGGATTGAAATTTGGCGAACAAAAGCGCAACCTCATCTGTCCATTGTCACCTCTCGCATGAGAGGTGTGGATTGAAAGAAATAAAAATAAACCAGCCTTAATAATCTAAAGGCTGGTCTGTTTATTATATTTAGTTTTTATAAAGCAATCTAATATGTATTAAAGCCTGATTGCTTTACAAATTAAGATAGATAGTCTGCATAGTCCTGTGCAGTTGTCTTTCCTGTTTTCCAATCTTCCATTTTCTGCTTTGTAGCTTCAAGTGTTCTCTGTGAAATATCAGGTAATTTTTCACCCCATGCAGCAGTAGCTTTGTCAAATCCCTTCTGGATGGCGTTCATCATTTCATCTGCTTTGCCTGTGTCACCACCTGACAGTGCTATAGCCATGCTTACAAGCCTGTCTGATGTTTTATTGACACCCCAGTAACCATCTTCAGAAATGTCTTCCTGTGCTTTTCTGATTGTTTCAGGGTCTGCATTGGCAGCAGCGCTGCGGAATATGCCAGCAAGATTTGAGTTAGCAGTATTATATTTGTCTTTCTGTTTGTTAAGTAACTTTTCAACAAGGCTTCTCATGGAATCTGCGCGTGATTTCTGGTCAGCCTTTAATTTAGATACAATAGAGTCCCTGTTGTAAATCTGGTTTGCATTGTCTTTCTTTGTGCTAGTGCCTTTTTCATATACTACATCTTTGCTGGTATCTTTTGAAGCAGCAGTGATATCTTCTTTTTCTGTTGTCTTTGGAGCTGTAGAAACAGCAGCGGATGTTTCGTATGTCTGGTTTGTTGCTGATATTGCTGATACACTCATAATTTAACCTCCTTTTATTAAGCCAGATGGCATACTATATAATTGTATATAGTTGCTATTTATAAATAATCCATTTCTTGCAAGATTATTATTGTATTATTTATATCGGGCTTTAAGCCCGATATATTTAGCAGCTTAAAAGGAAAAAGCATTTGATTTTATTTATTAAGGAAAATTTAATAATTTGTATTAATAGCAGTTTCAACTGTTTGATACTGTATGGCACAGTATTATGTCATAATTTGCATATTGCCTGTTATTAAGTGCTTTCTGGCAAGTGGCGGCTGCTTTGTCTTTATCTGTAAATATTCCAAATACACTAGGTCCGCTTCCACTCATCAGTGCCCCGGATGCGCCATTATCTGTAAGAAATGTTTTAATATCTTTTATTATGGGATATTCAGGTATTGTAACTGTTTCAAGTACATTACAAAGGCATGAAGCTATACAGGGTATGTCATTGTTTTCTATAGCTTTAATCATCCTGTCTGTGTCAGGATGGGCAGTAAGCCCTGCAATATTAAGATGTTTATATACATATGCAGTGCTTACAGAAATATCTGGCTTAATAAGCACAAGCCAGACAGGTTTAAGAGGTGTTAAGGGTGTTAATATTTCACCAATTCCCTCTGACAGCATTGTACCTTTTTTTATACAGTAAGGCACATCTGCACCAAGTGTAACACCCAGACTGCACAGTTCTTCTTCGGTTAGGCCAAGGCAGCATAGCCTGTTTATGGCAATAAGTGCAGCAGCACAGTCAGAACTTCCACCTGCAAGACCAGCAGCAGCAGGGATATTTTTATTAAGACATATATCAAAATCCATATTAATTTTAAATTTTTCTTTCATAAGCATTGCTGCTTTATGTACAATATTTTTTTCAGGCGGGATTTTGTCTGGAAGTTCTTTATCCATTTTAAGTACTACTGGGTCTTTGCCATTATTATGGGGAATTAAAGATACTGACAGTTCATCATATACGCTGATAGTCTGCATAATCATTTTCAGTTTATGGTATCCGTCTGGACGTTTGCCAGTTACATCAAGCGTAAGATTGATTTTAGCAGGGGTTTTTATACTTAGTGTATTTTCTTTAATAACTTTCATAAATAAATCCTTTCAGATGCAGCAGACAAATGTCTGCTGCTTTTGGGCAGTTGGAGAAGCTACAGTTTTTGCTTATCTGCATGTTACTTCAACAGGTTTTCCGTATACTTTAATTCCATTTATAATTCTGTAAGCTCTTATTAGTATTTTTTTCTTATTGCCAAGTTTGCTCTTTTTAAATGTGCAGGAAGTTTTTTTTCCTCCATTTATATTTTTTAATACAATTTCTTTATATATATTGTGTTTATCTGGTACATATGAGATTTTATATCCCGAAGCCTTTGCCTGTGCCTTCCATGATACTTTTATATTACTTCCATTTGTAACAGCTTTACCGTTCTTTACAGTTTTTGCCGCTGTACCAAGATTCTTATATTTGTATCCTAAGTCTGTAACATATGCTTTTATATCTTCTATAGGGTTTTTATCATATTCATATTCACCAGTATTGCTGTATCCATAAACTGTAGCATTATCACCTATTCTTACAAGGTGTATATATCGTATGCTTCCTGGAAGATACAGTTTCCCAAGCTGTACTCCGCCTGTACCAAGCCAGTTTCCATAAACAGTTACGCTTTCTACACCTTCTGCATACTCCAGCCTTTTTAACGAGGTACATCCATTTAATACAAGTATACTATTAGTCTGGACGGAAAGCCCTGTTAGTGCTGACGCTGATGCAAATGTAGCCGGATTAAGCTTTACTATATTTTTAGATACTGTATATGCACCTTTGCGTTTTTGTGGATATAGCACAAGTTCTGTCATATCCTTATTGTACAATACACCATCCACACTTTTAAAATAATTATTTGCGGCATCTGCTGTAATGCTTTTAAGGTTATATGCAGCATTATTATACCTTGTAAATCCCTCATCTTCAAGATCAGTACAGAAATCATTTAAAATAACTGATATATCACTTACAGTAGCAGGTATTTCATAAGTTGAAAGCTGTCCTGGAAAGATAACTATCTTTGTTATATCTTTATTATAAAGTACATTGTCTTTTACTGTAAAAAATTTATTGCTGTCAGAAATGCTTATTGATTTAAACTGGTTTTTGCCGTTACAGTCATCTTTTATACTTTCAACATTTTCATTAAGAATAAGACTGTCACGTCCAGCAGACACCATATATAAGTTTTTATAATCAGCAGAATAAAGACCACCTTCATACGATTTATAGTATATGTTAGTTTCTGGAATAACTATATCTTTCAGATTATTTAAATTATAACCAGTTATTGCAGCATCTTCTCTGTCGCCAGCAATAATGCTTTTTATATTATCTGAAAATATTATCTTTTCCAGATTAATGCATCCATACAGACTGTTCATATTAAATTCCGCTGCATTAACTGTAATTTCCCTGATAAATTTGTTCTCATAAAAAGCATATTTGTTTATATACGTGACTGTGTCTGGTATAGTATATATTTCCTGCTTATATGGAATAAACATAAGGCTTTTGCCATCTGCAGAATAAAGTGCCCCATTAATAACAGTATAGCGTGCATTATCCTTGTCAGCCTCAAATGAAGCTGCTGCATTATAAAAAGCATTATCATCTATATAAGATACATTTTTTCCTATTTTAACTTCCAGGGATTCACAGCCAGTAAACGCATCATCCATAATTTCTGTTACACTTTCAGGAATGTCGAATGACTTTAATGATTTACAGTTATAAAACATTCCGCAAATGTCAGCTATATTTGCTTTACACACTACTTTTTCAAGATTTGTACAATCTTTAAATACATATGAATCAATTTTACTGGCACTTTTAGGAATAGAAACCGATTTTAGATACTTATTATAGGCAAATGCATATTGGGATATAGATTTTACACCTGCCTTAATAGTATATGATGAAGTTTTTTTAGAATCTGGATAGCAGACCAGTTCTGACTTGTCTTTGCTGAATAAAACCCCATCCACAGCAGTAAAATATTTATTTGCTGAAGCAACTTTAAATTCTGTTATGTTTGCCTTTCCGCCTTCAATGGACTTTATAAGTGATATCTCTTTTATATTCTTTCCAATAGTAAGAGTTCCCTTCCCCTCACAGTTTATAATCTTGTTTCCTTCAGTATATACTGAAACCTTTCCTCCGCTTGCGCCAGCATCTGTATTATTAAAACAAATACCTATACAAAACAGGCATAGTGTAAATAAAAATATTTTGCAATATTTATTTCGTATTGGACTTTTTAATATTTTTAAAACCATACAATTCTCTCCTTTAAATAATTATTGTTAATAATATAAGTATACAAAATTAATATGGCAAAAAAAAGTTTTTTAAATCATACACTGCCTTTTGGAAAAATCTTTGAAATTGCAATGCCAGAGTCCATATTCAGGCAAAGCTGGCCTATCTGGTACAACTTATGGACTTTTATTTTTGCTGGAAAACTCGTATTTTGGGCAAAAAACATGCCAAAAATCCTCGAATTTAATTGACCGTGAATAGTAACGCCGTACTCACATTATACTATAAAAACTCAACTACCACCGGCTAA